>JBBFLY010000009.1:0-56970 GCA_037478855.1 Acidimicrobiales bacterium
CGTCGACGACGTGACCACCTGCTCAACCGCAGAGGAAGGAGCCGGCATCGAAGTCGCCACCGACTCCCCCTCCCTGCTCCCGCCACCGCACCCGGCAACCAGCACACCGAGCACCACCACGCCCGCCACACGACGCATCCCCGCCTCCCGTCACTCCGCCAACGCCGATGCGGCCCCGGAACCTACGAACCACCATCAGCACGCTCAACCCGACATCGGTCACACCCGACACATCCCGCGGTGCCGTGCCCACGATGTGCGCGGAACGCTCCCCGATCCCGCGGACCTCGCCCACCAGACATGCCCGCGGGCCCTCCCGCGGGCCCGCGACCGCTACGCCGGCCGCTGCGCGCGGAACCAGTCGAGGACGGCGGCGGTTCCCTCGTCAAGGCTTGTCCGGGGTGACCACCCCAGGGTTTCGAGGGCCAGCGACGGGTCGAGCGCGGAGCGCTCGAGCTCGCCCGCCCGGGGCGGAGCGTAGACCGCCGGCGCGTCGACCCCCGCGGCACGCGCCATCGACTCGTACAGCGCGTTCACCGAGGTCTCGACCCCGGTGCCGATGTTGAGCACCATCCCGTCGCCCGCGTGCATCGAGCGCATGAAGGCGTCGACCACGTCGGCGACGTAGACGAAGTCCCGGGTCTGCTCGCCGTCGCCGAAGATCGTGCAAGGCTCGCCCGACAGCAGGCGACCGGCGAAGATCGCCACCACACCCGCTTCCCCGTTCGGGTCCTGCCGAGGTCCGTACACGTTGGCCAGCGCGAGAGCCGTGAACGCCATCCCATGGAGGGCCTGGTAGCAGTACAGGTAGTCGTCGACCACCTTCTTCGCGACCCCATAGGGTGACGTCGGGTGCTGGGGGTGATCCTCCCTGACCGGGAGCGCGTCCGGCGAGGGCTCGCCGTAGATCGTTCCACCGCTGGATGCCACCACGATCTTGCGGGTCCCGGCGCGACGGGCGCCCTCCATCACCTGCAGGCTGCCGATGACGTTCACCTCGGCATCGAAGATCGGCCGGGCGACCGAGACCCGCACGTCTGCTTGCGCGGCGAGATGGAACGCCACCTCTGGCGCAACGGCCTCGATGAGCTCGACCAGGGCGCCGTCGCGAATGTCGAAGTGGTGGAACCTCACACGGTCGCCGTGTGCCCGGCGGGCTGGTTCGAGGTTGGCGAGGCTGCCGGTCCAGAGGCTGTCGACGACGTCGACCTCATGGCCTTCAGCGAGCAGGCGGTCGACGAGGTGGCTGCCGATGAACCCGGCACCTCCGGTGACGAGCGTCCTCACGCTTCCTCCGAGGGTATGCGAGCGCCAAGTGCCTTGGTCCCCGGCTCGACGACCACCGCAGATCCCACCACCGTGAGCTCGTCGAGCACAGCGCCTTCACCGATCAGCGCGTCCGGTCCGATGATCGAGCGTCGGACGGTCGCCCCCTCACCGATGCGGGCACCCGGCAGAACGACCGAATCGACGACCCTCGCCCGGGGGGCGATCTGCGCCCCCTCCATCACGACGGAGTGCTCCACGATCGCGCCCGGGTCGATCGTGGCCGATCCGGCGAGCGCCGGCTCGGGCTCGCCCCGCACCCCGTCGATCAGATCCAACTGCGCCTGCAGGTAGGCAGCAGGTGTGCCGGCGTCAACCCAGTAGGCGTCGCTCTGGAGCGCATACAGCGAGCGATCCGCGACCATCGCCGGGAACGTCTCCCGCTCGATCGACACCCGCCGGCCTGCGGGGATGCGATCGAGCACTGAGGGCTCGAGCACGTAGGTGCCAGCGTTGATCCAGTGGCTCGGTGCCTCCCCCGGAGGGGGTTTCTCGATGAACGCCTCCACCCGCCCGTGCTCATCGACGGGGACGACCCCGTAGCGGCTGGGGTCGTCGACCGGGGTGAGCGCGATGGTTCCCTCAGCGCGGTGCTCGCGGTGGAAGCGCCACAGCTCGGTGAGGTCGAGGTCCGTGAGCACGTCACCGTTCACGACGAAGAAGGTGCTGTCGATGCCGCCTTCCTCCGCTGCGAACCGCACCGCACCTGCGGTGTCGAGCGGCTCACCCTCCACCGCGTAGTGCAGCCTGACGCCGGCGCACACGTCGCCGGGATACGCCTCGAGGAACGCGTCGGGCCGGTAGCCGAGCGACAGGATGGCATCGGTGACCCCGTGCCGGCTCAAGGCATCGATGACGCGCTCGATCATCGGGCGGCCGACGATCGGAAGCATCTGCTTCGGGATCGTCGAGGTGAGCGGCCGGAGTCGGGTGCCGAAGCCGCCGACGAGGACGACCGCTCTCACGGGGTAGAGGCGGCTGTCGTGGTGGGCGGGGGCGCATCCGACGGCGACGCCCCCGGGATGGTGACCGCACCGCCCGAGTCGGTCTCCGCCTCGATCACCGAGGTCGGCTGCGTGGAGCCGGCCGGGGCCACCGTCGTCGACGGTGACCCACCACCGGGAGCGTCGACCGGGTTCTCGAGGTTCGGCACGCTCGGCGGGCGTGGTACCTCCGTGCCGTCGGGCGCGATGGCGATCGTGATGGCCTTGCGATCTGCGTCCAGGCGCACCTTGCCGAAGTCCCGGTCGTAGATGACCGGCTCCGCGTTCGGATCATCGGCGGGCCAGACGTAGACCCTCACGTTCGCCGGCTGACCGTTGCAGTCCATGCCGTTCTCGTACTTCGTGCCGTCCGGCATCGTGATCGAGGTCGACCCGAACTTCACCCCGACCATCTCGCCCCACTTGGCGAGTGTGGCGTTCTTGCCACCATGGCTGTCGCTGAAGGGGTGGATGTGGATGAGACCATCGCCATGGGTGTGGATGCCGGTGGTGTCGGCCTTGATGTCGACGAGCGGTGCCCCGAAGGCGTTGCACACGTAGAAGCCGTAGGCGTTGTGCCAGTGGTCTTTCGATGTGGGCGCCTCCGCGCTGGCCTGATCGAGCCCAGACTCTCCGCGAGCGAACATGATCAGCCCGAGGCCCAGCACCACGATCGCGAAGATCGCGAGGGGGAACGCGAGCTTGTGCTGGCGCGGTCGCACGGACGCCCCGGCTCTCGCCGCGCGCGCGACCTTCTTCGACGAGGATGCCCTGCCCATAGCGGGACCACGCTAGCCGCCACCGGCACGATTCTTCGCGCGGAGATCGAAGAACAGCCGCTCGTAGGCTTCAGCCACCGCCG
This sequence comes from Acidimicrobiales bacterium, assembly GCA_037478855.1. Lineage (GTDB taxonomy): Bacteria > Actinomycetota > Acidimicrobiia > Acidimicrobiales > Acidimicrobilacustridaceae > Rhabdothermincola. The sequence continues at coordinate 3,172 of JBBFLY010000009.1, forward strand.
TGGGCGACGCCCACGACTCCACGAAGCGCCGCCCGGCAGCACCCATGGCCTCCGCTTCGTCCGGTGCGTCCAGCAGACGCCGGATCGCCTTGGTGAACGCCTCGGCGTCGCCCGGTGGGACCGCCAGACCCGCACCGGCCCGCTCGAGGGTCCTCGCCACCTCCGTCCCGGGGTCGACGCTGGCCACGATCGGCCGCCCCGCGGCGAGGATCGAATACAGCTTGCTCGGCACGCTGGCGAAGGCCAGCCCCTTCTTGAGGGGCACGACGTGCACATCCGCGGCGGCGAGCACCTCCGGCAGGCGCTCCTTGGGTTGCATGTCGATGAAGCGCACGTTCGGCATGCCGTGGGCGCGTCGCTCCAGGTCGGGTCGAGCAGCGCCCCCACCGTTGATCACGAACACCACGTCCGGCTCGTCGACCATCGCCGCGGCCGCGTCGAGGAGCAGATCGAGCGACTGCGAGAACCCGACGTTGCCCGCATACATCACCACCCGTCTGCCCTGCAGACCGTGTACCGCTCGGTAGTGGTTCTCCTTCGGTCCGGGCCTGATCCAGTCGGTGTCGACGAAGTTCGGGATGACGTGCACCTTCGCGGCCTGCCGTGCGGCGGCCCTCCCGCGCAGACCCCGGGTGATCTTCGCTCGGACGTTGCCGGCGAGATCGTCGGAGAGCACGGTGACGGCATCGGAGCGGCGGTACGCGAAGCGCTCGAGCCACTGCAGCAGGGCGATGAGCCGACGCCCCTTGACCAGGCCGAGCTCCACCGCGACATCGGGGAAGATGTCCTGGATGTTGAACACCAGCGGCACTCGGTGGAACCCGCTCACCACCCAGCCGGCGAGTCCGAGGGTGAGCGGTGGCGACATGGCGAGGACCGCATCAGGCCGCGTCCCCGTCATCGCCACTGCGGTCGCCAGACCGGTGAACCCGCCGAAAGCCACCGCGCGCGCCGGGATGTTGCGCTTGTCCGTGGGGAACGGGTGGATGCGGCTGACCCGCCCCCACTCGGCCAGCTCCGTGCGCACCAGCTGGCCCTCCCAGCCGGGCTCCACCGCGTGACGCTCGTACCACGGCAGTGAGGTGACGACGTGCAGCCGGTGACCGCGACGGACGAGCTCACCCGCAATGCTGGTCATCACCTCCCCTGTCGGCGCCACGTCGGGGGTGAAGTGCGGGCAGATGACGGTCAGATCCAGCGGTCGGCGATCCATCAGCTCGCGCTCCTGGCCGAGGCGGCGATGGCCCGCCGGTACACCTCAGCCAGCCGCTGTGGTGCGTCACCCCGGCGGAGAGCGGCGGCGCGCGTGCTCGCTCGCCGAGCGAGCCCGGCGCGAAACCCCTCGTCGTCGAGCACCCGGCGGATCGCTCCCGCCCAGGCCTGCACGTCATCGGGTTCGAGCAGCTCACCGCCGTCGCCGACCACCTCCGGGAGGGCGGCCGCGTCGCTGGCGAGCACGGGACATCCCCGGACCATCGCCTCGATCACCGGCAAGCCAAAGCCCTCATACCGCGAGGGGAACGTTAGTGCCCTGGCCTCGCGGTAGAGCACGTCGAGATGTTCGACCGGGATTCGGCCCGTCCGGCGGACCTGCCGGCCGATGCCCAGCTCCTGGATGAGCCTGCGACACGCGCGCTCGGAGGACCCGCTCCCCGCGGTGAGCACGAGCACGGACTCCGGATCCGACCGCACCGCCAGCGCGAAGGCTCGCAACAACGTCAGGTGGTTCTTGTGCGGATAGGTGATCGCCGGATACAGCAGGAACGGGCGATCGAGCAGGTCGTAGGCCCGCAGCACGTCCGCAGAGGGCACCGCGGACGTCTCGGGCGCCGGTGGCACCTCGGGCAGCACCGGGGTGATCCTGCTCGACGGCACGCCGAGTCGACGGGCGACGTCATCGCGCACCCACGCGCTCAGCGTGACGACCGCCGCCGCTGCCTGAACCGACCGGGGGACGGTGAGCCGCAGGTACGCGCGCTTGACCGGGTGGAAGTTCTCCGGGAGGACCCACGGTTGCAGATCGTGGATCGTGACGATCCCCGGCGAGGTGCGCACGACGGGCATCGTGCCACCCAGGTGGTGGAGCAGCGAGAGCCGCTCGCGTCGGGACCGCCACGCCAGCCACGTGCTCTCGGCCGCGACCCGAACCGCCTTGGAGCGGCCGGACACAGGTGCCACGACGCAACGCAGCTCCCGAGCCAGGTCGGGGTAGCTGGGGGCGAAGCGCTCGTTGACGAACAGCACGAGCTCCAGATCCTCCAGATCGCGTGCCTCGCGAACCCAGGCGCGCAGAAGTCCGATGGCGTACTCCTCGCTGCCACCGACGACCCCCGGGACCAGCCACAAGAGGTTCCATCCCACCCGGTGATGAGGGCGCGCGGTCATCGTGCCGCCGCCTCCGCATACACCGCGGCGAGCGCCTCGGCCGTCCGTCGCCAGGTGAACGTCGCCGCCCGCGCCCGGCCCAGCGCGCCGAGCCGATCGGCGAGCGAACGGTCGGTGACGACGCGCTCCAGGGCGTGCGCGAGTCCGTCGACATCGCTCGGGTCCACCACGAGGCCGGCCTCGCCCACGACCTCCTCCGTCGCGGTTCCCGCCGAGGTGACCACCGGCGTGCCCTGCGCCATCGCCTCGAGCACCGGCAGCCCGAACCCCTCCCGCAGGCTCGGCAGGCAGAAGACCTCGGCGCCGGCATACAGCGCCCGCAGGTCCGCCGGGGCCACGAAGCCCAGCGCGCGCACCCGGTGACGCAGGCGTGGTCCGATGAGCCGATCGAGGCGCTCGTTCCAGCCCTGCGGTCCGGCCAGCACCAGGTCGAGGCCTTCGAGTTCCATCCGATCGAAGGCCTCGAGGAGCATGGGCAGGTTCTTGCGCGGCTCGATCGTGCCGGTCCACAGCACGTAGGGACGATCGAGGCCACGGGCCGCCCGGACCCGCTCGATCTCGGCGCGCTCGACCGGCTCGATGCGGATCCCCCACGGGACCAGCCGGATCCGGGAGGGGTCGAAACCGTTGGCCACGCAGTCGTCGATCGTGGCCTGCGAAGGAGCAGTGATGAGGTCCGCCTCCCGTCGGGTCAGGTCGATCGCCCTGCGGAAGAAGCGCAGACCGTGCCTGGTCACGTGATCGGGTTGGTGGAGGAAGCCCAAGTCGTGCACGGTGACCACCAACGGCGCGGAGCGGGGCGGAACGGCCATCCCGGTGGCGTGGATCACGTCGACCGGCCCGGTCGCTCGCTCCACCTTCGGCCAGCGCATCGCATGCCAGCTCTCGTAGAGGGCGAGGCGCCCCAGCGGCAGCATCCGCACCGCGATCTCCGGCTGCCACTCCGGCGGTGGTGGGTGCCGATGGCGCGCGCTCACACCGATCAGCTCGAGGTCGGTGTGGCGGACCATGGCGCTGACGGCATCGAGTGCCGATCGGGCGGTACCACCGGGGACCTCGTGCCAGCACTGTTCGAGGGTGACCGCGACACGCAGCTGCCCGCCCATGACGGCGTGTTAGCGGCCGAGGAGCTGACGGAAGTAGGCCACCGTCCGTCTGATGCCCTCACGCAGGTCGACCTCAGGCTGCCAGCCCAGGCGCTCCCGGGCGAGCGTGAGGTCAGGTCTGCGCTGACGTGGATCGTCGACCGGCAGCGGCAGCTGGACGATCTCCGAGGACGACCCGGTGATCTCGAGGACCAGCTCGGCTAGCTCGCGCACGGTGAACTCCCCGTCGTTGCCGATGTTGATGGGGCCGGTCTCCTCCGAGTCGAGCAGCGCCAGGAACCCCCGGACCTCGTCATCGACGTAGCAGAAGCTCCTGGTCTGGCTGCCGTCGCCGTAGATCGTGATGGGCTCGCCACGCAATGCCTGCACGATGAAGTTCGAGACCACGCGGCCGTCCGCCTCCCGCATCCGGGGACCGTAGGTGTTGAAGATCCGCACGATGCGCACATCCACCCCGTGATAGCGGTGGTACGCCATGGTCATGGCTTCGGCGAACCGCTTGGCCTCGTCGTAGACGCCGCGCGGGCCGACGGGGTTGACGTGTCCCCAGTAGGCCTCCGGCTGGGGGTGCACCTCCGGGTCGCCGTACACCTCGCTGGTCGAAGCCAACATGAACGTCGCATGCTTGGACTTGGCCAGCCCAAGGCCGTTGTGCGTTCCCAGACTTCCCACCTTGAGGGTCTGGATCGGCATCTCGAGGTAGTCCTTGGGTGACGCGGGACTGGCGAAGTGCAGCACCGCATCGACCGGCCCGGGGACCCACAGGTACTGGCTGACGTCGTGCCTCACGAACGTGAACCCGTCGACGCCGAAGAGGTGCTCGATGTTGGCGACCGATCCGGTGACCAGGTTGTCCACGGCGACCACCTCGTCACCCCGGGCGAGCAGGTGCTCGACGAGATGTGAGCCGAGGAAGCCCGCGCCCCCGGTGACGACGATGCGGGCCATCAGCTGCGCCCGATCCCCTCGTAGAGGAACCCCCGACGGATCAGGACGCCGCGGTCGAGCAGGTTGCGGCCGTCGACGACTCGTCGCTGCCGCATGAGCTCGGCGACCTTGTCCAGGTCGAGCCACTTGAACTCGTCCCACTCAGTGAGCACGGCGAGGACATCGGCACCGTCACAAGCGGCGTAGGGGTCGTCGCAGATCCGCAGCTCCGGGAACCGGTCGAGGCTGCCACGAACCGTCGGATCGTAGGCCTGCACGGTCGCACCTCCCCGGATCAGTCGGCTGATGATCTCGAGCGACGGCGACTCGCGCAGATCGTCGGTGTTGGCCTTGAAGGTCAGGCCCCACACCGCCACCGTCGCCCCCTCGATCGTCCCCGCCATGCGGGCGATCTTCGCCGCGACACGGTCGAACTGCTCGATGTTCACCGAGATGACCCCTTCGAGCAACCCGAAGTGATACCCGGCCTCCCTGGCGAGGTAGAGCAAGGCCCTCAAGTCCTTCGGGAAGCAGCTCCCACCCCAGCCGGGTCCCGGCCTGAGGAACTCGTGACCGATGCGCTTGTCGTACCCCATGCCGAGCACGACGTCGTTCACGTCGGCGCCGACTGCCTCGCACAGCGCGGCGATGGCGTTGACGAACGACAGCTTCGTCGCCAGGAAGGCGTTGCTCGCGTACTTGATGGTCTCGGCGGAGGCCGGGTCGGTGACCATGAGCGGCGCCCGGATGTTGAGGTACAGCCCAGCGACGCGGATGGCGGCGCTCTGATCGTCGCTGCCGATGATGACCCGGTCCGGATGGAGGAAGTCGGTCACCGCCGAACCCTCCCGGAGGAACTCGGGGTTCGAGACCACGAACACGTCCGAACGGCCGAGGGACTGCTCCACGAACCTCGTGGACCCGACCGGCACCGTCGACTTGTTGATCACGATCGCCGATGGCATGAGATGGGGTGCGATCTCCCTCGCGGCCGCGTCGATGTAGCTCAGATCAGCCGAGCCGTCTGGGCTCTGTGGGGTCGGGACGCACAGGTACACGAACTCCGCATCCCCCACCGCCTCCGCCGCGCCGACCACGAAGCGCAGACGACCCGACTGCAGCCCCTCCCGCACGATCGCCTCGAGGCCCGCCTCCAGGATCGGGACCTCGCCCCGGCTGAGTCGGTCGATCTTCTCCGCGTCGATGTCGGCACAGACGACATCGTGACCGAGATGGGCGAGGCAGGCACCCGTCGTCAAGCCGACGTAGCCCGTGCCGATGACCGCGATGCTGCTTCCCATCCAACCTCACCCTGAGCCGCTCGATGCGGCCATCGTAGTCATGGCGCACCCGGGGACTTCCTGGCGCACACGTCGGCTCAGCCGCAGCTCACGCCGGGCGGTGGCAGGGGCACGTACCCGACCGGCGCGGTGGACTCGACCGGCTCCGCCGACGCGACCGTCGACGACGTTCCCGGTGCCGCCGGCGCAGCGCGCAGGTCGCGGAAGTCGTCAAGTGGGCGCGGCACGTCTCGGATCGAGGCGAAGTCGGCGGCGGTCACGACCGCGACCGTGACGTCATCGGGCAGCTGCGGGTCGGCTTCGAAGGCGACGTCACCATCGAGGTAGCGGGCCACCTCCGCCGCCTGCCGCTCACTGCCCGGGGCGTACCGCACGGTCGTGCGATCGAAACGGAAACTGCCGGCATCGACCGACCGCACCGCGACGAAGCCGCGGCGTGCGAGGGCGTCAAGCGCCTCCCGCGCCTGCCCGCTTCGCCCAGACCCGTTCCTCACCTCCACCCTGATGGTGGAGACGATGTCGGTGCCCGGATCGACACCCCGGAACAGATCGAAGATCGGCTGTGCACCCTTCTCATCGAGGAACAGCACGGACGCGGCGCCGACGAACCCTCCGCGCGTCGGTGGGGTGAAGACCTCGAGGGTCTCGGGATCGAAGTCCCGGAACTGGCCACCCAGGTCGAGCAGGTCCTGGGTGGTGAGCCGATCGTCGAGCGTGACGTTCTTCTGGGCCACACCGATGAGCTGGGAGAGTGTGAACGGGTTGCGCACACCCCTGGCCACCGCCCGCTTCAGCGCAGCCTTGATGAAGCTCTGCTGGCGGCTGATCCGACCGTGATCCGACGAGGGGTCCTCCTTCCAACCTCGCCCCTCGTTGATCTCGAAGTGACGGCTGCGGGCGAACGCCAGCGCCTGATCAGGATCGAGGGTCACACATCCGGTCGCTTCCTGCACCAGCCCCGTCTGGCGATCCCGCGCCGGCCACGGGAAGTACATGGGGACGCCGTCGATGGCCGCCACCAGCTGCTTGAACCCCGCGAAGTCGACCTGAACGAAGTGGTGGATGGGGATGCCGAAGTTCTGCTGGATGGTCTGGATCAGCCGCTCGGGTCCACCCAGGGCCATCGCCGAGTTGATCCGCCCCTTCGAACCCGACCCTGCCAGCGACACCCAGAGATCCCGTGGCAGCGAGAGCAGCATCGCCTTCTCGGAGCGTGGGTCGACCCGCAGGACCATGATGGTGTCGGTGTTGAGCGACCGTGAGCGGCCGATCCGCACCGGGTCCCCCGAAGAGAGGCCGCTGCCGTCATCGACGCCCACGAGCAGGATGTTCTGGGGCTCCCCGGTGGCGGTGCGCTCATCGAGGACCGAGCCGATGCTCACCCTCGGCAGCTCGCTCACCTCACGCTGCACATAGGTCAGCGCTGCAGCGGAGCCCAGGCAGACGACCACCAGCACGATGTTGAAGGCGATCAACAGGCGCTGGGGCCGTGTCCGGCGGGCCTTTCGCACGGACGACCACGCTACCAGTGAGGTTCGCGGCGCTTCGCCCGCTACCGCACGGGCAGTCCCAGCTCGCGTGAGATGACCAGTCGTTGGATCTCGCTCGTGCCCTCACCGATCTCGAGGACCTTCGCGTCCCGGTAGTGACGGGCGACCGGGGACTCGTCCATGAACCCGTACCCGCCGAAGATCTGGGTCGCCTCGCGGGTTGCGGTCACCGCCGCTTCGCTCGCGTAGAGCTTCGCGATGGCGGCTTCCTTCTTGAAGGGCCGACCTGCGTCCGCGAGGGCTGCCGCCCGGTAGGTCAGGGCGCGGGCCGCGTCCGCCATGACCGCCAGGTCCGCGATCTTGAACGCCACCGCCTGGTTGGCCCCGATGGCCCGACCGAAGGCCACCCGCTGGTTGGCGTAGCGCCGGCATGCCTCGAGGCAGGCGTCGATCACCCCGACCGCGAGCGCCGCGATGGCGATCCGTCCCTCATCGAGGATCGCGAGGAAGTTGGCAAAGCCACGGCCACGCGCCCCCAGGAGGTTCGAGGCCGGGACCCGGCAGTCGTCGAAGCTCAGCCCGTGGGTGTCGCTCGCGTGCCAACCCATCTTCCGGTAGGGGGGATGCACCACCAGGCCCGGGGTACCTGCGGGCACGATGATCGTGCTGATCTCCGGCGCGTCGCCGACCTGCCCGGTCACCGCGGTGATCGTGATCACCGAGGTGACCGGCGTGCCCGAGTTCGTGATGAACGCCTTCTCGCCGTTGATCACCCACTCCCCGGCGGCCTCGTCGAGTCTGGCCCGGGTCCGGGTGCCGCCGGCGTCGCTGCCGGCGTCCGGCTCGGTGAGCCCGAACGCGCCGAGCGCCCGTCCCGCGCACAGATCGGGGAGCCACGTCCGGCGCTGCTCCTCGGTCCCGAACCGGAAGATCGGGTTCGCGCCGAGACCGACGGCGGCTTCGAGGGTGATCGCCATGGACTGGTCGACCCGGGCAAGCTCCTCGATGGCCACGCACAGCGTCGTGAGGTCCGCGCCCGCTCCTCCGTACTCCTCGGGGAACGGCAGGCCGAACAGGCCCAGCTCACCCATGGCCAGCACGGTCTCGACTGGGAAATGGTGGTTCCGGTCCCACTCGGCCGCGTGCGGGGCGATCTCGGCCTCAGCGAACTCGCGCACCACCTTTCGGAACGCTTCCTGTTCGGCCGTCAGCTCGAGGTCCATGGCTCGATCGTAGGCGTCGCCGCCCGTAGGCTCGATCCGTGCGTGACGCGCTCGCCGTCGTCGGTGACCGGCTCGCCACCGAGCTGCTCGATGTGACCGACGATCTCACCGCTCTGGACAGCTCGGGGTTCTGGGCGGTCGTGGTGCCCTTTGAGGGCAGACCGGTCTGCGCCCGCTTCGGCCGGGTCCGACCTGCGCGCCCGTGGCCTGGACGCCCGTGGGTCGGTCCCGCAGCCGGCGCGTGGACCACCAGCCTGGAGCGGGCCAGCTTCGAACGTCGGGTCGCCGCGATCCGCCAAGCGATCGCCGCCGGTGACGTCTACCAGGTCAACCTCACCCGCCGACTCTCCGCCCCGCTGCGACCCGGGGCGCAGGTCGCCGCCCTCGGCGCGGCGCTGGCCGTCGGCAACCCGGCGCCGTTCGCGGCGGTGGTCGACCTCCCCGACCACGGCGTGCAGGTGGCCTCGGCCAGCCCGGAGCGCTTCCTCTCCCGACGTGGTGATCGGGTGTGGTCCTCGCCGATCAAGGGCACCGCCGCGACCCCGGCCGGCCTCTCTCCGAAGGACACCGCCGAGAACGTGATGATCGTCGATCTCGTGCGCAACGACCTGGGTCGGGTCTGCGAGCACGGCACCGTCCGGGTCCCCTCGCTGCTCGCGCTGGAGCACCACCCCGGCCTCGTGCACCTGGTGAGCACCGTTGAGGGAAGGCTGCGCCCCGGGATGGGCTGGGCTGAGCTTCTCGACGCCACCTTCCCTCCGGGCTCCGTGACCGGCGCCCCGAAGATCGCCGCCCTCGAGCTGATCAGCCGCCTGGAGCCGGTACCCCGGGGCATCTACTGCGGTGCGGTGGGTTGGGTCGACGCGGACCGGCGCGCCGGTGATCTGAACGTGGCGATCCGCACCTTCTGGGTCGAGGACGGTTGGCTCCACTTCGGAACCGGCGGTGGCGTCACCTGGGACTCCACACCCGAGGGGGAGTGGGCCGAGACCGAGCTCAAGGCCCGCAACCTGCTCACGGTGGCCTCCGGGTCCGTCGTTCCGGCGTGAGCCTCGCAGGACGTCCGACCCCTGAGGTGGTGCGCCAGCGGGACGATCCCGCCTGACGGCCCGGGCCAACCGAGGTCCCCACCTGGGTCCTTCGCGTGCGAACATGCCGGCATGACCGCCGACACCGCGCTCGTCTGGATCGACGGCGCGCTCCGCACACCCGACGATGCCGCCGTGTCGGCCTGGGATCACGGGTTGACCGTCGGTGACGGGGTGTTCGAGACCACCAAGATCGTCGACGGCGAGGCGTTCGCGATGACCCGCCACCTCCGTCGGCTCCGTCGGTCAGCCGCCGGCCTCGGCATCGAGATCCCGTACGCAGACGACGAGCTGCGGGCGGCGGTGGCCCAGACCATCCACGCCAACCAGCTCTCGCAGGGCCGTGCCCGGATCACCGTGACCGGGGGTACCGGCCCATTGGGATCCAATCGGGGAGACAGCAGCCCGACCGTCGTGATCGCGGTCAGCACGCAGCCGCCATGGCCTCGTTCCGCCGCGGTGGTGACCGTCCCCTGGCGCCGAAACGAGCACAGTGCCGTCGCGGGGCTCAAGACCACGTCCTACGCCGAGAACGTGGTCGCCCTCCGCTACGCGAACGAGCGCGGCGGGCAGGAGGCGATCTTCGCCAACACCGCGGGCAACCTGTGCGAAGGCACCGGCACCAACATCTTCGTCGGGCTCGACGGCAGGTTGTGGACCCCTCCGCTCAGCGCCGGCTGCCTCGCAGGGATCACCCGTGAGCTGGTGCTCGAGCTGGTCGACGTCGTCGAGGCGGACATCCCCCTCGAACGGCTGACCGAAGCCGACGAGGCCTTCCTCACGTCGAGCACTCGCGACATCCAACCGATCAGCAGCATCGACGGCCGTCCGCTGCCGGCCTGTCCCGGTCCGCTCACCCGGCAGGCGATGCAGGCCTTCGCACAGCTCCAAGCTCGGACGCTCGATCCCTGACGATCCCTGAACGTCAGCGGACAGCTCCGTCGAGCGTCAGCGGACAGCTACGTCGAGCTCGGTGACCACCGCCTCAGTCGTGGCGGAGGTGCACCACATCCCCAGCGGCGACCTCCACGGTCGAACCCGTCCGATCCATCACGAGAAGGTGACCGTCGGCCGTCACATCGACCGCCCGTCCTTCGATCGACCCGTCCGGGAGCTCGACCCGCACCTCACGACCGACCGTCGCGGACCGTGCAAGCCAGGTGGCGCGCAGCAGGTCCCGTCCCTCGTCGTGCTCCAGTTGCGAGCACCACTGGTCGAGCTCGCGCAGCAGCGCGACGAGCAGCTCCTCCCGGTCGAGCTCGCGACCGGCGACGAGGTTCAGGGCGGTCGCGATGCCTGCGAGCTCCTCGGGGATCGCCTCCGTCCAGTTCACGTTGAGGCCGAGGCCGACCACCACCGCCTCGAGCACCCCGCCCTCGACGATCGACTCGGCGAGGATCCCCCCCACCTTTCGCTCCTCGTCGCCGACCGAGACGAGCAGGTCGTTCGGCCACTTGAGGCGGACCTCGACACCGGCCACCTGCTCGCAACCCGTGGCCGTCGACACCCCGACCGCGGTCGTGGTGAGGTGCGCCTGGGCGGGTTCGAGGCGGGGACGGAGCAGCACGGAGACGAGCAGGGAGGCACCCGGCGGCGACTCCCAGGAGCGGCCGAGACGCCCCCGGCCCGCCGTCTGATGGTCGGCGACGAGCACGACCCCCTCGGGCGCGCCAGCGGCTGCATCACGGAGGAGGTCGGCGTTCGTCGAGCCGGTCTCGGCCACCCAACGCAGGTCCGCGAACCGGGTGCCGACGAGCTGCGATCTGGCACGGTCACCACGCATGGGGCTAACCATATGACGTGCTGAAGAAGGTTCTGGTCGCCAACCGGGGCGAGATCGCCGTCCGGGTCATCCGTGCCTGCCAGGAGCTGGGGATCGCCACCGTGGCCGTCTACTCCGAGCTGGACCGCGACGCTCTGCATGTCCGGCTCGCCGACGAGGCGTACGCCCTCGGCGGGAAGACCGCGGCGGAGAGCTACCTCAACACCACTGCCATCCTCGACGCGATCGACCGCTCCGGCGCCGACGGCGTGCATCCGGGGTACGGGTTCTTCTCCGAGAACACCGACTTCGCCCGCGCCATCACCGCGCAGGGCGTCACCTTCATCGGGCCACCCCCGGAGGCCATCGAGGTGATGGGCGACAAGGTGAGCAGCCGCCGAGCCGCGGAGGCTGCGGGAGTGGCCGGTGTTCCCGGCACCACGGAGTTCCTCCGGAGCGCGGACGAGGTCGTCGCCTTCGGCAACGAGCACGGGTGGCCGGTGGCGATCAAGGCCGCCTACGGGGGTGGCGGGCGCGGGATGAGGGTCGTCCGCTCCGCCGAGGAAGCAGCTGAGGCGTTCGAGTCGGCGCAGTCCGAGGCACTCAAGGGCTTCGGTCGGGCCGAGTGCTACGTCGAGCGGTACCTCAGCTGGCCGCGGCACATCGAGATGCAGATCATCGGCGACACCCACGGCAACTGCGTGTGGGTCGGCGAACGTGACTGCTCCGCCCAGCGCCGCCACCAGAAGCTGGTGGAGGAGAGCCCGGCGCCGGCATTCCCCGACGAGATCCGCCAAGCCATGGGTGAAGCCGCGGTGAAGGTCGCCCGTGCGTGCGGCTACTACAACGCCGGCACGGTCGAGTTCCTCTTCCAGGACGGCGAGTTCTACTTCCTGGAGATGAACACCCGACTCCAGGTCGAGCACCCGGTCACCGAGATGGTCACCGGCATCGATCTGGTCGCCGAGCAGATCCGGGTGGCATCGGGTGAACCGCTGTCGTTCACCCAGGACGACATCGTGCGCAGCGGCCACGCCATCGAGGTTCGGATCAACGCCGAGGACCCTGCAGGAGGGGCGTTCCTCCCCTCACCCGGCCCGGTGACCAAGCTGGTCCCACCGCAGGGCTTCGGGGTCCGCTGGGATGGCGGCTACGAATCGGGCGACGAGGTCAGCCAGTTCTACGACAACCTGGTCGGGAAGCTGATCGTGTGGGGCCGCGACCGCGACACCGCCATCCGACGGATGCTGCGGGCGCTGCGCGAGATGACGGTTGAGGGCATCGCCACCACGATCCCCGCAGCCATCGCCATCCTCGAGCACCCCGACTTCCGGTCTGCGACGCACTCCACCAAGTGGGTCGAGGAGATGCTCGACCTGAGTGGCATCACGAGTCGACCGAGCGCGATCGCGGAGACCGGCGCGGAGCCGAAGATCCGTCGGGATGTCGACGTCGAGGTCAACGGCAAGCGATTCTCGGTCTCGCTGTGGTTGCCCGAGGGTGCAGCCGCGACGCCGGCCGCCACCGGCACCCGGGCGCCCACCGCGGTGCGCCGGCCCCGGCGCGCCGGGGGTGGGCCGGGAGCCGGAGGTGCGACTGCCGGCTCCGGGACCGTCACCGTGCCGATGCAGGGAACGATCGTGAAGGTCCTCGTGGAGGCCGGCGATGAGGTCGAAGCCGGCCAGACCGTTTGCGTCCTCGAAGCCATGAAGATGGAGAACAACATCTGTGCCGACAAGGCCGGCACGGTCCGGGAGGTCAAGGTCTCCCCCGGGGACTCCGTCGGCTCCGGTGACGTGGTCGTCCTGATCGACTAGAGCCAGCGGGTCATCGAGCAGGTCGAGCGGGCGACCGGGAGCGTCCGGCGCGCGTTCGCCCGTCGGTCCGCCGAGGCCTCCGTCGCGTGCTGATCCCGGCGGCGTCAACCGGTGCCGAGCTCACTCCGCGGCGTCGGAGAGCGCCTCGGCGAGCGCCGGGTGGACGAGCAGGCTCTCGACGATGTCGGTGACCCGCAGCCCGGCGTTCACCGCCACGGCGATCACGGAGATGAGCTCGGCGGCGTGGCGCCCGACGATCGAGCCCCCGAGCACCACCCCTGTCGCCGGGTCGGAGACGATCTTGACGAAGCCGCGGGGATCGTTGTCGATGAGCGCCTTGGCGTTGGCCGAGAAGGGCACCTTGGTGACCCGGATCTTGCGACCCTCCGCGAAGGCATCGGCCTCGGCGAGCCCCACGTCGGCGATCTCGGGTTCGGTGAAGATGGCCGACGCCGCCTTGTCGTAGTCCAGGTGACGGTGGGGCCCGACGTGCAGACCCATCGCGTGCTCGGCGATCTTGCGTCCCTGCATGGCAGCTACCGACGAGAGCGGCAGCTTCCCCGAGAGGTCGCCGGCCGCGTAGATGTGCGGGACGCTCGACTGGCAGTTGTGGTTCACCACCACGTAGCCACCCGGATCGACCGCGACCCCTGCGGCATCCAGCCCGAGCCCCTCCGAGTTCGGCACCGAGCCGATGGCGAGGATGGCGTGTGAGCCGCTGAGGGTCCTCCCGTCGTCGCAGCGGACGGTGACGGAGTCGGCATCCACGTCGATGCCCACCGCGCGCGCACCTTTGAGCAGCCGAATCCCCCGGGCGAGGAAGTCGGCCTCGAGCGCCGCGGCCACCTCGGGATCCTTCTGAGGGAGGACCTGCTGCCGGCTGACGATGAACGACACCTCACAGCCGAGCGAGGCGAACATGTGGACGAACTCCACCCCGGTCACCCCTGCGCCGATCACCACCAGGTGCGAAGGAAGCTCCGGCGGTGGGTACGCGTCCCGCGTGGTGAGCACCCGGTGATGGTCGACCGGTGCCCAGTCGGGGATCCGGGGACGGCTCCCGGTCGAGAGCACGATGACGTCGGCCTCGAGGAGCTGGCTGCCCTCGGGTCCCTCGACGAGCACCTCGTTCGGGCCGGTCAGGCGACCACGGCCTTTGAGCAATCGCACGCCCTGGCTCTCGAGCAGCTCGGTCACCGACGCCTGCAGTCGCTGTTCGATCGAGGCGATGCGCTCCTTCAACGCGTCGAAGTCGAGCGCGGCGCTGACCTGGGTCAGACCCATCCCCTGCGCCTCGTTGATGAGACGCAGCGCGCTCCCCGTCGCGATCATCGCCTTGGAGGGGATGCAGTCCCACAGGTGCGCCGCGCCGCCCACGATGTCCTTCTCAACGAGGACGACCTCCGCGCCGAGACGGGCGGCATGAGTGGCAGCTTGGTTCCCGGCAGGGCCTCCCCCGATGATGACGAAGCGCTTGACCATGGCCCGAGGGTACCTACCGGCCGTTCGTTCACGGGGCGGGTCGAGCAAGACGGACCAGCCGGTGATCCGGGGTGAACAGCCGCCGTGTCAGACCCACCCCGACCACCGTCACGCTGGTGGCCACCGACCCGAGGACCAGATACATGATCGCCAGCTGCACCACCACGGCGTCGAACGGGTCGACCCCGGCGAGGATGAGGCCGGTCATCGCCCCAGGCAGGATCACGAGCCCGACCGCCTTGGTGGCCTCGATCTGCGGCACTAGGGCGGTGCGCAGCGCGTCTCGCACGTAGGGGGCCGCCGCGCTGCGCCACGGATAGCCCAGCGCGAGTCGGGCCTCCACCTCTGGGCGCTTGTCACGGAGCTCAGCCACGATCCGCCGAGCGGCGAGCACCTCAGAGGTCATCGAGTTGCCGATCATCATGCCTGCGAGGGGAACGACTGCGCGCCCCTCGAGGGGGAAGACGCCGAACCCGAAGATGACACCCAGGCTCACGATGGCGACCGCAGCCGTCGCCACCAGCGCGATGGAGAACGCAGCGGGCACCTCGGGTGCCCGCCGGCGCACGGTGAACGCCGCGAACACCACCATCGCCACGACCCAGGTGAACGCCCACACGACCGGTTGATCGGGGCGGAGCACCAGTTGGAGGGCCCATCCGACCAGCAGCAGCTGGATGGCGGCCCGGCTCGACGCCTGAAGGATCGGCCCTTCGAGCCGCAGACGCTGCGCGAACGAAAGGCCGACTGCGACGGCGACCAGCACGAGCGACGCGGCCAGTCCCGTCCAACCGATCCCTGGTTCAGGCATCGGGTCGACCCCTGCCACGTTCGATGAACGCCGTGGCCTCGTCCAACGACGCGACCTTTCCGTCCACGAGCACGAGCGCCTGCTCGGCCAGTCGATCAGCCTGGTGCAGGTCGTGTGTGACCCAGACCACCCCGACTCCCGTGTCCACCAGGGTGCGGGCGAGGCGCTCGATGACCTCGCTGTTGGCGGGGTCGAGCGACGACGTCGGCTCATCCATGAGGAGGAGGGAGGGACGGGTCAGCAGCGCACGTGCGAGGCATACCCGCTGCGCCTCGCCCCCCGAGAGCTGGTCGGCGTCGCGATCGAGGAAGGTGTCGTCGAGACCTGCGACGGCGAGCACCTCGAGCAGCTCGGCAGGGTCCGACCGGTCCTGGTCGAGACTTCCCGGGCCGAGCATCCGGGCCTTCCGGGCGACCTCCAGGTTGTCGCGGACGGTCTCGGCGAACAGCACCGGACGCTGGAAGATCATGCCGACCCGCCGGCGGAGCGCGAGCGGATCGAGCGCTGCGAGGTCGCGCCCTCCGAGGAGCACCCGGCCCTCGGAAGGCACCTCCAGGCGGTTGCACACTCGCAGCAGCGTCGTCTTCCCGGCTCCGGAAGGTCCGAGGACCACACTGACGCCACAGAGCGGGAACTGACACGAGACACGGTCGAGGATGCGTCGGCCACCTTCACCCACAACGGTGACCGACTCGAGCACCAGGCAGTCTCCTGTAGCTCTCGCCGACGTTCCAGCATCCACCGTCGAAGCTTGCCACCGCCGGGCCGGAGGGTGGGACGCCGAACCACCCACCGCCTCGAACATCGCGGGGAAGACCGTTCTTCGGGACGTCACCCAGAGCCCGAGGGTGAGCACAGACATCGAGCGGCGCCGAGCCGAGAGGGGTCTGCCGTTTTCCGACGGCATCCACCGAGACCGTAGCCTGAGCGTTCGTGAGCGAGCGTGAAGAGCCAACCACCGACCGGACCGCACCGTCGCTCGACGACTGGGAGGCGCTCGCGGCCAAGGAGCTGAAGGCCTCCGACACCCGGGCGCTGCGCTGGCACACCCCCGAAGGCATCGAGGTCAAGCCGCTCTACACGGCCGCGGACCTCGACGGGATCGACTTCGTGGACTCGCTGCCGGGCTTCCCCCCCTTTGTGAGAGGGGTACGGGCGACCATGTACGCCAACCGCCCGTGGACCATCCGCCAGTACGCGGGGTTCTCGACGGCGGAGGAGTCGAACGCGTTCTACCGCCGCAACCTCGCAGCGGGTCAGATGGGACTCTCGGTGGCGTTCGACCTGGCCACCCACCGGGGCTACGACAGCGACCATCCCCGGGTGGTGGGCGACGTCGGCAAGGCCGGCGTGGCCATCGACTCGGTCGAGGACATGAAGATCCTCTTCGAGGGCATCCCACTCGACCGGATGTCGGTCTCGATGACGATGAACGGTGCGGTGATCCCGGTGCTCGCCATGTTCATCGTCGCGGGCGAGGAGCAGGGGGTGGCGCCCGCACAGCTCAGCGGCACCATCCAGAACGACATCCTCAAAGAGTTCATGGTGCGCAACACCTACATCTACCCGCCCGAGCCGAGCATGCGGATCGTGGCGGACATCATCGAGTACACGGCGCGCCACATGCCTCGGTTCAACTCGATCTCGATCTCCGGCTACCACATGCAGGAGGCCGGCGCGACCGCCGAGCAGGAGCTGGCCTTCACGATCGCCGACGGGTTGGAGTACGTCCGCGCCGCCCTGGCCCGAGGGCTCGACGTCGACGAGTTCGCTCCCCGCCTGAGCTTCTTCTTCGCGATCGGCATGAACTTCTTCATGGAGATCGCGAAGCTGCGCGCGGCCCGTCTGCTCTGGCATCGGGTGATGTCGCAGTTCAAGCCGAGGAACCCGCAATCGTTGATGCTGCGCACCCACTGCCAGACCTCGGGGGTGTCGCTCACCGAGCAGGACCCGTACAACAACGTGGTCCGCACCGCGTTCGAGGCACTCGCCGCGGTCCTCGGCGGCACGCAGAGCCTGCACACCAACAGCTTCGACGAAGCACTCGGCCTGCCGACCGACTTCAGCGCCCGCATCGCCCGCAACACCCAGCTCATCCTTGCCGAGGAGACCGGCATCACCCACGTGGTGGATCCGCTGGGTGGCAGCTACTACGTGGAGGCGCTGACCAACGCGCTGGCGGAGCGGGCATGGTCGATCATCGAGGAGGTCGAGGCGCTCGGCGGCATGACCAAGGCGGTCGCGTCGGGCATGCCCAAGCTGCGGATCGAGGAGAGCGCCGCGCGCCGCCAAGCCCGCGTCGACCGCGGCGAGGACGTCATCGTCGGGGTGAACAAGTACGTCCCCGATGACGTCGAGCTGGTCGACGTGCTCGACATCGACAACACCAAGGTCCGCGAGCAGCAGATCGCCCGGTTGCGACGGGTGAGAGCCGAGCGCGACGCGGCGGCCTGTGAGGCAGCGCTGCGGCGGCTCACCGAGGGCGCGGCCGGCGACGCGAACCTCCTCGAGCTGGCCATCGACGCGGCTCGGGCCCGGGCGACGGTCGGTGAGATCTCCGATGCCATGGAGGCGGTCTTCGGCCGCCACCGGGCGGAGATCCGTAGCATCTCGGGCGTGTACGGGTCCGCCTACCGGGACGACGACGACTTCCGCGCCCTCACCGAGCAGATCGAGGCCTTCGCCGAGCAGGAGGGCCGTCGACCGCGGCTGCTCGTCGTCAAGATGGGCCAGGACGGCCACGACCGTGGTGCGAAGGTGATCGCCACCGCGTTCGCGGACCTGGGCTTCGACGTCGACATCGGTCCGTTGTTCCAGACCCCGGAGGAGGCCGCCCGGGATGCGGTCGAGCACGACGTGCACGTCGTCGGGGTGTCCAGCCAGGCAGCCGGGCACAAGACGCTGGTCCCCCAGCTGATCGAGGAGCTCCGGCGGGCCGGTGCCGATGACGTGGTGGTGGTCTGCGGGGGCGTGATCCCCCCACAGGACTACGACCTGCTGTACCAGGCGGGTGTCGCGGCCATCTTCGGCCCGGGGACCAACATCCCAGCCGCGGCCCGGAAGGTGCTCGAGCTGCTCCGGGAGCGACGGTCGGCCGCGTGACCCCGACGCCCGACGAGCTGGTTCGCGGCATCCGGGCCCGAGATCGCCGGGCGCTGGCTCGCGCCATCACCTTCGCCGAATCCTCTCGTGCCGACCACCGCGCGCTCACGGCCGCGGTGCTCGAGCAGCTGCTCCCCGACACCGGCCGCGCCGTGCGCGTGGGTATCAGCGGACCGCCCGGCGTCGGGAAGTCGACGTTCATCGAAGCGCTCGGCCTCCGCATCGTGGAGCAGCACACGCTGGCCGTGCTGGCGATCGATCCATCCAGCAGACGCTCAGGGGGTTCGATCCTCGGTGACAAGACCCGCATGGGCGAGCTGGCCAGGCAGCCCCGGGCGTTCATCCGTCCTACACCGGGCGGTGATCACCTCGGCGGTGTCGCCCGACGCACCCGTGAGGCGATCCTGCTCTGCGAAGCGGCCGGCTTCGAGGTCGTCATCGTGGAGACGATCGGGGTCGGCCAGTCCGAGGTGACGGTCGGCGACATGGTGGACCTCTTCCTCCTGCTGGTCGCGCCCGGCGGTGGCGATGAGCTGCAGGGGATCAAGCGGGGGATCATGGAGCTCGCCGATCTGGTCGTGGTCAACAAGGCTGACGGCGATCTGGCGGCGGCCGCTGGGAGGACGGCCGCCGACTACGCGAACGCCGTGCACCTCCTGCGCCCCAGGTGGCGTGCCTGGCAGACGCAGGTCCTCACCTGCTCGGCGCTCACCGGCACCGGTCTCAGCGAGGTGTGGGAGGCGATCCAGAACTTCCACCGGGCGCTGAGCGCCTCCGGGGAGCTCGCGGAGCTGCGAGCCGCCCAGGCGAAGGCCTGGATGTGGGCCGAGGTGCGCGACTCGCTGCTCGAGCGGTTCCTGCGCGCCGAGCGGGTCCGCGCGCTGCTCCCCGAGGTCGAACGGCGGGTCGTGCGCGGCGAGACCACACCATCGGTGGCCGCTGACGAGCTGCTTGCAGCGTTCGAAGCCGACAGCGCCGGGCACGACGGGCGCACGGGTGCCCCCACCTGACACCCCGTCACGGAGCGGGCGGACCCTCGGGTCCCAGCCGATCGAACAGGCGGCGGGCCAGCACCCCGATCCGAACTCCGATCCAAACCCCGATCCGGTGCTCAGCCGCTCTCCGCCAGATGTCCCGCTCGGCCTCTGCCGCCTGCAGACGGGCACCGAGCTCGCCCAGGTGCCCCGAGAGGGTCTGCAGCTGCTGATCGCGGGCAGCGAGCTGAGACCGCAGGGCGACCAGACGCTCCTCGACGCTGAGGACCCGCCTGCGCAGGTCGGCGAGTCGCGCCGCGTCCCCCACACGCAGCAGCATCGGCGACTCGGCGAGGGCGTCGGTGACCCGCTCGTCGTCGAGGATCGGATCAGGCAGCTGGCGGCTCGGGACCAGCACCTCCGTCATCCCCGCGACCTGCACGCCGCAGAGGGCGGCAGCACGGGCGAGGAACGCCGCCAGGGCCGACTCCCCGTGGCGCGGCTCGATCAGGAGGCCTGCCGTCTGGACGACCTCGGCCGGGACCGCGTACCCCGCCGGCACCACCGGCGCCGGCTCATCGACGTGCAGGGGGTCGAGCGTCCCGGCGGTGATCTCCTCGGCGCCCGCTGCGAGCTGGTCATAGGACCCGACACCGTTGGTCGCGTCCGTCTCGTCGTAGACCCGCACCCTGCTCCGCAGGATCGCGCCGACGGCGACCTGCTCAACCGCGGCGAGAGCCCGGAGCCAACCCGGAGGGACCCGCTGTCCCGACTCCAGCACCACCACGTAGCGACCCCGGGCCTCTCGCAGCGCCTCGTTGATTAGCGCCACGCGGGAACGCTGATCGGGGGCGACGACGACGCGGATCTCATGGTCGAGGTCGGCGTTCGCATCGAGATCCCGGCGCAGTGCGTCGACGCCGGGATCATCGGCGTCCTGCCGGCCGACCAGGACCACCGTGGCGAAGGGCCGGAGCTCGTCGATGTCGGTGCGTTCCGCTCGCGCCGGTGGATGGCCCAACCGGAAGAGACGGACGAACTGGAACGTCGAGCCGTACGGGTCGGCGGCGTCACGCCAGGCTCGGAGGAGATCGTGCGCGGGGGTGCCGGGACGCAGGACCGGCGTGTAGGAGGGAAAGCACTGGTCGCTCACCGGGCGCACGACGTCGTCGGCGTCGACCTGCAGCCAGCCCGCCTCGCCGAAGACCCGTACGAGGTCCCGTCCCGAGAGGAACTGCGCGTGGGTCCGGTCGAGCAGCCCCTCGTCGGTCGTGTCCCATCGACCCATGAGCAGCTTCGCACCGATGTCGTAGTGGGTGACGTTCGGGAAGCTGACCACCAGCCGGGCATCGCTCGGCTGGGCCACGGACACCAGCGCCCGCAGCGTCGCCGGGATGTCGAGCAGGTGCTCGAGCACGTCGAGCGCGAGGATGGCCGAGACCCGCCTCTCTCCGACGATCCCGCGCAGACGATCGGCGAGCTCCTGCTCGGCGGCCAGGAGGTCACAGCGGTGAGCCTCATGGCCACGGTCGCGAAGCTCGGCCAGTGCCCGCTCGTCGACGTCGACGCCCACGTAGTGGTGACCGAGCGAGGTCAGCGGTTCGGCGATCGCGCCGAAGCCGCATCCGATGTCGAGCACGACACCCGGTTCGAGCTTCGCGGCTTCGATGAGGCGGACCGCGCTGCCGGAGGAGGTCTCCGGGTCGAACCCGTGGCGGTAGCGGACGTCACCCTGGTCGGTCATGGTTGCGGCCCCGGATCGGTGAGGAACTCGTAGATCCCCTCGAAGGCCGCGTCCCAGTCACCGTGGCGGGCCGCGATGTCCTCGAGGCCGCGTGCGCCGAGGCGGACCCGGAGAGCCGGATCAGCCACGAGCGTCCCGATCGCCTCCGCGAGCCCGTCGACCGTCCGGCGGCACCGCAGCGAGTTCTCACCGTGGTGGAGGATCCAGTCTCCCGCCGGGTTGTCGAACGCCACGACCGGCACTCCGCACGCCATCAGCTCCAGCGGCAGGTACGACGGATGAGCCGACACGGTGAGCGCCACGCCGACATCGCACGTCCGATACAGCTGACCCGTCTCGCGGTAGTCGAGCAGGCCAAGGTGCTGGATGCCCCGGCCCAGATCGTCCGGGGTGGCCCACGAGCCTGCGGTGACGATGTGGACACCGTCCCCGAAGCGCTCCTTCACCCGGGCCAGCGCGGGCTCGGCCAGCTCCCAACAGTTCCGCCAGTGACCGGGACGTGCGTACACGAACACCCGAACCGGGCCGTCGTGGTCGAGCGAGGATCGCCCGTCGGGGTGGAAGACCGAGCGATCGACCGCGGGGGTGAACGCGAAGCCCTCCCCCCCGTAGATGTCGCGGTAGATCCGCAGCAGGTTGTCAGTGTTGCAGAGGCCGTACAGACCCAGCCGGTAGCTCTCCTCGGCGAGCGCGTACTGGGTGCCCGCCGGGTAGAACATCGGCTCGAAATCCTGGATGAGGTACATCTTGCGGCGGGTACGTCGGAACCGAGCCACCGAGTACGCCGTAACCCACAGGGTGGCGATCGACACGTCGGCGGGAGGGGCCGCATCTAGCGCCGGATCGGTGGGACCGTCGATGAAGGCGATCGGCGACCCGGCGAGGGACGGGAACGCGGCGGCGAGCGCCGACCGGAAGAACGGCTCGTTCGCCGCGGCCATCACCACGAACTGGTTCCGCACGCCGTAGGTCCGTGCCAGGTGATCGGCCAGGCGCAGCGCGGTGTTGATGCCGCCGTAGAAGGGGCTGTCGATGTCCGGCACGAACCAGTTGATCGTCTGCGGGGCATGCGCGCCGGTGTTCGCGGCGTGCAGCGACCGGACACCGGCGGCGACCCGGTCGTCAGCGCGACACACCTCCGCCAGCCACGCGGCCTCCGAACCGTCCGAGGTCTGGCGGAAGACCTTGAACGAGCGGTTCAGCACCTCGCCGACCTTCTCCAGAGGAGGTGGCTCACCAGCGGCGGCGAAGCGGGGCACGCGACTGTGGAGGGAGAGGTTGGGGGTGAAGTAGGGGTCCCCCGCTCGAAGCCACTTCTGGTACCGCCAGTAGCTGGCGAAGAAATCCCCGGTCGGGACGTCGCTCCCCCGGGTCGCCGACTCGAGGTGACGAACCAGGGCGTAGGGCGTGCAGACGTTGCGGTAGCCGTGGAACCGGCTGTCGAGTCCGAGCACCACGTCGCTGCCGCAGAGCACGAACCGCTCGTCGAAGCCACCGATGCGTTCGAAGAGCTCCCTCCTGACCGCGACGCACGCCGCAGTGACCGAGAGCAGGTCCCGGTACCACCCGGTGGGGCCGAACGGGGTGTCCGTCCCGGGTGCCACCCCTTCGAAGAGGTGGTCGGCGAACCCGTTCATGCCCAGGATCACCCCGCCGTGCTGGATGAGCCCATCAGGGCCGATCAGCTGCGCGCCCACCAGCCCGATGCCGGGTTGCTGCACCCAGCCGACCATCTCGGCCAGCCAACCCGGGTCGGTCGGCTCGGTGTCGTCGTTCAGGAAGAGCAGCACCTCACCTCGGGCCTCGGCAGCTGCCGCGTTGTTCACCGCCGAGTAGTTGAACGGCTCCTCCCACCAGCTCACGGTGACATCGATCGAACCGACGAACTGGCCATACCAGGCCTCGTTCTCCGGGGTGCGCGCGCCGTTGTCGACGATCCGCACGTCGAACGAGGGGTAATCGGTGCGAGCCAGGGCGGCCAGGCAGGTCGAGAGCATGGCCCGGTTGTGCCTGGTGGGGATCACGATGGTGACGTGCGGCGGGTCGGCCACCACCCAGCGCACCCTCACCCCGGTGGGCACCGATGACACCTCGGCGGGGCGTCCGAGGCGATCCAGGTGGCCCTGCACGATCTCGACCGCGAGGTCGCCGGGGACCACGGGCCGCCGCCGGATGTGGCTCAGGACCTTCGGGAGCCGTGCCACCGAGCCCTCCTCGAGCCCGAGCCGCAGGAGCAGGTCCCACCAGCTCCCGTCACCGAGCTGCGGGCGCAGACCTCCCGCCTCGGCGACCCGCTCCCGCCTGACCGCGAACGACCGACCGAGGTAGTTCGCGCCGAGCAGCATGTCCGGTGACCACGATGGTCGGAACAGCGGTTCGCGCACCGTCCCATCGGCGCTGAGCAGATCGTCGTCCCAGTGGACCAGGTCCACCGACGGGTCGTCGGTCACCGTCGCGGCGATGCGGAAGAGGAGGTCCGGCTCGATCCTGTCCCCCGCCTCGAGGACCAGCACGAAAGCCCGGCGATCCCCCTCGCTCATCAGACGTGCCACGACGGCCGCGGCATCGCCGGCGGGGTCCGCCCAGCGCACCCGCTGGTCCGCGACCGCACCGGCATCCGCCCCCACGACCACCGCCGACCAGCCGCCGAAGGTCTGCAGCTGCAAGGAGCGCAGCGTCGCGCTGAGCGCGGCGCCGGAGCCCGGCGGGGCGAGCACCACGCACTCCACGGCACAGGCCAGCTGGCCCTCCGCGGCCCGGCTCGTCTGGTGGAGGAGCTCCTCCGCGCTGACCCGGCTGTGGCGGAGGAACGCCGCGTAGTCGGGCTCGGCGGCCTCGGGCGCCGTCGCGACCGCCCACAGCGCTCGGGCTCGGCGGGCGTAGCGCAGCCCGTCGTAGGCCAGTTGCCGCCCCAGCCGCAGCGCGGCACGCCGGGTGGTGCCGGGCGGGACGAGCCGATCGACGACCTGACGGACGTCCATCACACCTCCTTGCGGGGGCCGACCGGCTCTTCCCACCGCCCGAGGAGATCGACCAGCCCCGGGACGGATCTCGACGAGCGCTGCACGTGCAACGTGGTGCAGCGCGGCCGGTGGTCGAAGCGGATCATGCCGTGCCGGTCGTGCACCGCTGCGCTGAGGACGTATTCGCCCGGCGCCAGGCTGAGGGTGTCGATGCGGTAGTCGACGTAGCCCTCATCGACCAGCAGCTCAGACGGTCGGTCACCGGGGCGCATCCCCGGCGTGGCGACGTGCACCCCGTTCGCGCTCTCGACTGCGAAGGAGAACAGGGGCGACTCCACGGGCTCGGAGGCCCGGTAGCGGATCCGGATGATGAGCGGTTCGAGGCTGCGCGCCACCTGCGTGGGGTGGCCATCGGAGCCGATGAACTCCACGGCCTCGATCGACAACGGCCGCAGCGACGCCTCGACGTCGAGGCCACCTGCGGGTACGCCGAGCTCGCTGGCCAGCTCCGCCTCGTGCTCGAATCGTTCCGACTCACGCTCGTTGACCTTGCTCACGTAGTGGTGCACGACGTCGCCTGCGGGGCCCTCGGCCAGCAGCCGCCCGTGGTCGAGCCAGGCTGCCCTGCTGCACATGCTCTGCACCAGACCGAGGCTGTGCGTCACCATGACGATGGTGACCCCGCGGTTGCGCAGCTTGTAGAGGTGCTCGAAGCAGCGCCGCTGGAACTCCTCGTCGCCGACCGCGATGACCTCGTCGATGAGGAGGATCTGGGGATCGACGTGCACCGCGACCGAGAACCCGAGGCGAACGTACATGCCGCTCGAGTAGTGCTTGACGGGCGTGTCGATGAAAGGCGCGATGCCGGAGAACTCGACGATCTCGTCGAGGATGCGGTCGGTCTCCCGACGTTTGAACCCGAGGATCGCCGCGTTGAGGTAGATGTTCTCCCGACCTGTCAGGTCCGGGTGGAACCCAGCTCCCAGCTCGAGCAGGGCGGAGATGCGCCCGTTGGCGATGATCCGTCCCTTCGTCGGGCGGTGGATGTTCGCCATGAGCCGAAGCAGGCTCGACTTGCCGGAGCCGTTGTGGCCCACCAGGCCGTACACCGATGCCTCCGGCACCTCGAGGCTGACGTCGTCGAGCGCCCAGAACTCCTCATAGCGGGCGCGGGTCAACCCGGTGACCCGTTCCTTCAGGCTGGAGGGACGGCTCTTGTAGATCTTGAACCGCTTCGAGACGCCCTCGACGATGATGGCGGCGTGCCCGGTCACAGCTCTTCCGCCACGTCTCGAGCCTTCACGTTGAAGATCGCGGCGCCGGCCAGGAAGACCGCGGTCGAGGCCACCATCGCGTACAGGAGGCTTCCTCCCGACGGCCAGCGGAGGCTGTAGAAGGCGTCGCGTGACCACACCACGAACTGGGTCAGCGGGTTGAGCTCGATGAGCCGGCGCACCGGGACGCCACCGACCTTCGCGGGGATGATGTCGATGCTGTAGATGATCGGTGTGGCGTAGAAGAGGAGCTGCATGAAGATGCCGACCAGGTAGCTCACGTCCCGGTAGAGCACGTTGTAGACGCTCAGGAACAGGCCCAGCCCCAGTGCGAAGAGGCCGAGGAAGAGCAGCAGCACCGGGAAGAGCAGGAAGGTGAGCGAGGCGTTCCCGAGCAGCACCATGATCACCGCGAGGATGCCCCCCTCGATCAGCGCCTGGAGCACCACGGTGAGCAGGTTGGCGATGGCCGGCGCCGCTGGCGGGAAGTAGACCTTGTTCAGCAGCCCCCCCGATCCCTGCAGCGCCGAGATCGATCCGGTGACCGCGCCGTTGAAGAAGTTCCACACCACGAGGGCGCAGAACAGGTACATGCCGAACAGCCCAACCCTCCCATTGCCCATCGGGGGAGGTTGCTGCGCGAGGAACACCCCGAAGACGAGGGTGTAGATGCCGAGCGTCGCAGCGGGGTTGATCAGCGACCACAGCCAGCCGAGGAGGCTCTTCTTGTAGCGCGCCCGCAGCTCACGCTGGGCGAGGTTGTAGATCAGGTTCCGGTAGGTCCAGATCTCGGTTACGGCGGTCACGTGTGCAGTCGTCCTCGAATCAGACCGAGCTCGGCCGCCGGGTCGTGCGACGCGATGTGCAGGCGGCTCCGCCCCCGACTCCGGGGCTCAGACGCCGGCTCAGACGCCAGCCTCCAGCGGGCGCGAAGACCTCTGAGCATACCAATCGCTCATCACACCCCCGAAGAGCGACGGAGCAGGCGGCGAGCGGCCCGCGACATCCAGCTGTGCCGCTCGGCCGGTGGGATGAACGCACGCAGGGCGTCTGCCAGCCGGGTGTCGACCACGAGCGGTCGGGGACCGTCCGGCAGGTCGAGGACGCCCGTGCCTTCCGGGCGCCAGGAGTTCGCAGCCCACTCGGCCTCCAGCTCTCCCGCCGCAGCGAGCCGGGCCCACCGCCGCACGTGCCAGCTGATGTCCGAGGGCAGGCCGAGCTCCTCCACCCGTCTACCGTGCTCAGCCTTCTTCTCGAGCACCTCACGGGCCCGCAGGCCCGCGTGGAGGCAGACGACGTCCTGGCTGTCGAGATGGGGGCCTTCGACGCCGCCGATGTGGTGAGCGCCGCCGTGCACGATGATCTCCGGGGTGGCGCGGGCGATGCACTTCACCGGGTGGGCCATCTCCACGTAGGCGATCTCGCCCCGCTCAACGAGCCGTTGAGCGTCCTCCAGCGACCCTCTGCTCACCGGGGAGCGGCGAGTGACGGTCAGCAGGGCCTGCGGCGACCGGACATGGACGTCACGCCGTTGGATGAGGTTCACCACCTGGCAGCGCAGGACGCTGGCCTCGGTGGCTTCCAGCACGGTGCGCAGGTCGCCACCCGGCGTCCACCAGAACTCGTCGCCGTCGATGTTCACCACCCAGTCGATCCCGTGGGCCGCGGCATGTCGAGCGAGCCTGGTCCGGACCTCGTCCTGCCGGTACGGACCGGGGTCGATCTCGAGCCGGATGGAGGGGTCCGAGCGCGCCAGCCGGGCCACCACCTCAGCGGTCCCGTCGGTCGACCCGTTGTCGACCACCAGGAAGTCGGTGATGCCGATGGAGCGGTGATAGCGCAGGTTGACCTCGACGAAGTCGACCTCGTTGCGGAGGAGCATCACCCCAGCGATGCGCATCGCCAGACCCTACCGAGCGTCACGCAGTGCGACCCGCGCCCGTCCGACGACCGTCCGCAGACGACCCACCAGCCCCGGCTCCGAGGGTGGACCGAGCTCCACGGGCCGGGCGCGCCCGGCCTCGATGCGATCGGCTGCCCGCCGCGGCTGTGCGCACAGCTCGACCAGCGGCCTGGCAACCGCCGACCAGCGGTACGCGGGCGCAACCTCGCGGACCCGCGCGGTGCAGGCGGCTCGCACCTCGCGGTCGCGCAGCCGACGGATCGCGGCCGCCATCGCTGCGGGATCCTCCGGAGGCACGACCTCCCCGAGCTGGTGCTGCCGGACCAGGGCCGCGAACGTGTCCCCGTCGGAGGTGAGCACCGGCAGCCCCACCCAGAGGTAGTCGAGCAGGCGAGTGCGGAACGAGAACGTGGTCTCGATGTGCCGCCCGTGCGTGGACACCCCCACATCGGCATCAGCGAGGAAGCACGCCCGCTCCTCGTAGCCGATCCACCGGTCGGAGAAGACCACCCTCGTTCCATCCAGTCCGTGGGCCTCGGCGGCGCTGCGGGCCGCCGCCGCCATGGGCATCGCCGGCACCTCCGGTGTGGGATGGGTGACGCCGGCGAAGAACAGCTTCACCTTCGGATCGTCCACCAGGGCCAGCGCCTCGATCAGGGTCAGCGGATCGAGCCACTGGTAGATCCCACCACCCCAGTACAAGACGAGATCGTCGGGGTCGAAGGGGCCCTCTGGTCCTCGCAGCGGTCGCCGATCGGCCACGGGCGGCTCAGCGGGCAGACCGAACGGGACGACCGCGATCAGCCGCTCGAGCGTGGGATCGTCGCCGTAGGTCCGGGGGTTCACACGGCCGATGGCGGTGAGGAGACCCACGAGCAGGTGACGTTGCCGCTCCGAGGCACAGAGCACCACGTCGGCGAACCGGAGCGGCTCGACCATCTGGGTCAGCGAGTCGAGGAAGCGCGCCTCCTGCACAGGGACCGGTGCCGCACGGAACCACTCCAGGACCTCGAAGAGCGCGGGGTCGTAGGCGTCAGCGATCACGACCACGTCGTGGTCCGCGATCCAGTCGAAGCGGTGGAGCAGCGACGGCATCGCCAGGACCACCTCAGCCCAGTCGACGAGCGGCTCCAGGTCGAGCCGCTCTCGGACCCACCTGGCGGGGTAGGGCAGGCCGCTGAGCGACACCTCGTGGGTCGACGCGAGCACGACGTCAGCGGAGTCGGCCAGCACGCGGGCGAGCTCGACCGCCCGGATGGCCGGCCCCGCCATCGCTCCTCCCACCTTGTCGGCCGTCAGGACGAGCACGCGCGTCGGGCGGGCAGCCATGGGCCGGCGACCTTACCAGCCTCTCTCCACCCGATCGGCTCCCCGGTGGCGCCAATCACGGCAACTAGCATGGCTGGGAACGAGCCGCCGCCATGACACCGACCGCCGCCCCCTCCGCTCTCCGGTCCCCACGCACCGGACTCGGCTCCCCGCTCAACGACCGTCAGGTCTGGTGGATCTCGTTCCTCTTGTTCAGCGCCCTCGGTGCGGTGTGGGCGATGTCGATGCCTCTGCTCGTGGGCCCCGACGAACCCGCGCACGCCGGCAAGGCGGCCGCCGTCGTCCGCGGCGAGCTGACCTGGGTGGCGCGCCAGGACATCACCGGCACGGACGCCGCCAACCCGACCCGCTCCGAGATCACGCTGCGGGTGCCGCGCGCCTACGCGGAGCTCGACTACGCCTGCATCGCGCTCCCCCCGCTGCAGCCCGCGAGCTGCATGACCGCGATCCCCCGACGGACCGACACCGTGGAGGTGATCAACTCCGCTGGCGCGTATCCACCGGTGTTCTACGCCCTGGTCGGCTGGCCCTCGCTGATCTTGCCGCCGTCGAAGGCGATCTACGCCATGCGCCTCACCAACGTCGCGCTCTGCGCCGCACTGGTGGCCTCGGCGCTCGTCGCCGGGCGACGGGCCGATCTGAGCGGCACGACCATCGTGGGGATCGCCGCCGCGCTGACACCGATGGCCATCTTCCTGATGGCGGTCGTCAACCCGAACGCGCTCGAGGTGGTGGCCGCGCTGGGCACGCTCGTCGCCGCCCTCGAGGTGGTGCGCGCCGACAGACCGACGACCCGGTCGATCCTCCGATTCGTCGTCGCAGCGTCGCTGCTCACCCTCGCGCGGCCGCTGTCGGTGGTGGTCCTGGTCACCGTGGCCGCGCTGGTGGCGATCGCGGCACTCGATCCAAGCAGGGCTCGAGCCCTGCTGCGCGACCGTCGGGTCCGGATCGGTGCGCTCCCGCTGGGCGCAGCAGCCGCGTTCGCGGGCTTCTGGCTGCTCTACGCCGAACCGCAGCGCGCCCTGTGGGGCCGCCCCCGACCGGGCATCCCGCTGGGCGAGGCGCTGCGGGGGTCGCTCAGCTTGCTGCCGTGGCGGGTGCGCCAGATGATCGGCGTTTTCGGTTGGATCGACGCCCATGCGCCGTTGCCGGTGTCGATGATCGTCTGGTGGCTCGTGGTCGTGTCGGTGCTCGTGGCGGCAGCGTTGATCGTCGGATCGGCCCGCCGGAAGCTCGCGGTCACCCTGTCCGTGGCTGCCGTGATCGGCTTCACGCTCTCCGAGGCCACCCAGGTGGAGAGGATCGGCTTCGTCTGGCAGGGCCGCTACTCGCTGCCGCTCGCGGTCGCGGTCCCGACCCTCGCCGCCTGGGTCATCGGCACGTCCGGGCGGATCCCCGAGCGGACGGCCCGGATGGCTGGCAGCGCCACGATCGCCTCCCTCGCTGCGATCGTGTTGGTCTCCTACATCGTCGTGATGCGCAGATACGTGGTCGGTATCCCGTCGCCGTCTCTCGCCTACCTGTTCGAGGGTGTTTGGCAGCCGAAGCTGCCGAAGCTGCTGCTCTTCGCGCTGGCGACCCTGGTGACCGCGGCCATCGGCCTGTGGCTCGCGCGGCTCGCTCGCCCCGACCCCGCCGTTGCAAGGTCAGCCGGCGGTCAGCCCGCGCTGGTGGGCTGCAGGCCGGCGAGCAGCTCCGAGTCGCTCACCGTCTGACGGCGACGGAGCCGCCAGCGGCAGCTGAGCGCGTGCGGGAGGAGGGCGAGGAACCCCAACCAGGCTCGCAGCCGGCGGACGACCGGCACGACGTTCGGTCGGC
Organism: Acidimicrobiales bacterium; assembly: GCA_037478855.1. Taxonomy (GTDB): domain Bacteria; phylum Actinomycetota; class Acidimicrobiia; order Acidimicrobiales; family Acidimicrobilacustridaceae; genus Rhabdothermincola. The sequence continues at coordinate 33,671 of JBBFLY010000009.1, forward strand.
GTCCCGCCACGAGCGCAGCCGCGATGTCGCGGCGTGCCGCGTCGTAGGTCTCGCCGAGGTACCCGCCCACAGCCCGTCTCACCAGTGGAGCCGGCGCGTTCTTCACCACCACGACGAGTCGGTTCCGCTCGGTGAAGTAGTGGAACCGTGCGGATCCCTCGACGCTGGTGGCGGCGTGGAGATGACGGACCCGGGCCTCGGGCACGAACCGGTAGCGCCACCCCCGCGCCCGGCCCCTCCAGGACAGGTCGGTGTCCTCGTAGTAGAGGAAGAGGCGCTCGTCGAACAGCCCCACGTCACGGAGGTAGTCGGGGCGCAGCAGGACGGCACCGCCGCACCAGGCGAACAGGTCGACAGGTTCTGCGAACTGCCCCAGATCCCGCTCCCCGAAGCCCCGGTCGGCGCCATAGCCGTTGTCGAGCACGACCGAACCGGCGTTGTTGACCACGTCGTAGGGCACGCCCTCGAGGGGGACCTCGACCCATGACGGTTCCACGCCGACCTGATGCTGCGTTCGCCGTCCCCCCGCTCGGAACGTGACCGATCGCCCCGAGAGTGCGGAGATGCGCAGCTCGACGCTGGCCGGTGTCGGGTCTCCCCGCCTCACCGGTATCCGCACGACGGCGTCGCCCGAGGTCCACACGTGGGAGCCCCGCCGCCCGATCTCAAGGCCGTACCCGCCGACCGGTACCTGCACCCGACGCCACACATCCTCGCCGTCGACCCGGGCACCGGAGAGCATCACGCCCAGGCTGCGGGGGTCACCACGACCTGGTCGTCGGGCGTCCGTCTGCAAGGCCAGCTCGACGTACCGGTGGTCAAACAGGATCAACGGGCAGGCAGCGCCGAGCCCCGGGTCGTCGTCCAGCGCGGCGACCAGCGGTGACAGGAACGTCGGCTCGACGAAGGCGTCGTTGTTCACCAGACCGACGTAGCGCACACCGCTGAGATCGCGCAGCGCCACGTTGTTGGCGGGAAAGCCGGTGTTGCGGTCGAGTCGGACCATCCGTACCCGGGGGTGGCGTGCGATCACCGCTGCGGCGCTGCCGTCGGTGGAGCCGTTGTCGACGAGCACGAGCTCGAGCTCATCGGCCGGCCACCGCAGGGCGGCCAGGTGATCGAAGCAACGGACCACGTCGTCGCCGCCCTCGTAGTTGAGGACCACGAGCCGGATCCGTCCGCGGCCCACCATTCGGTCAGTCGGCGAGCAGTCGCGAGACGAGCCGGTCGAGGCTCTCGCGGTAGTGCGGGAGCAACGGCAGGCCGGAGAGCCGGAGCGCGGCGTTGTCGAGCACCGAGTTCGCCGGCCGGGGTGCCGGACGGGGAGGGTCCAGGTCCCGGGTGGCGATCGGCCGCACCCGGTCCGGATCGTGACCCGCCGACTCAAGGGCAGCGCGCGCGAACTCGTACCACGACACCGGCCCCTGGTTGGTCACGTGGAACAGGCCAGGCCGGCGCTCCACGACGAGCCGTTTGATCATCCCCGCGAGGTCGTCCGCGAACGTCGGATGACCACGCTGATCGTCGACGAAGGACAGCACCTCGTGCTCGCGGGCCAATCGCAGGATGGTCTTCACCATGTTGTTGCCGTGGAAGCCACACACCCACGACGTGCGGATGATCGTCGCGGTCGGTCCGAGCTCCAGCTCGCCGCCGAGTTTCGATCGTCCGTAGACCGAGACCGGGTTCGGCTGGTCCCATTCCACGTAGGGATCCGGCTTGGTCCCGTCGAACACGTAGTCGGTCGAGAGGTGGCAGACCCAGGCGCCGACCCGCTGAGCGCCATCCGCGAGATGCCGGGGCCCCAGCGCGTTCACCCGGTAGGCCCGGTCGGGGTCGAGCTCGCAGGCGTCAACGGCTGTCCACGCCGCCGCGTTGACGATGACATCCGGCTGGGTGGCGCAGACCGCAGCCAGGGTCGCGTCACGATCGGCGATGTCGAGCCGGCTGCGATCGAGAGCGATGACCTCGTGTCCGTCAGCGCTGAACACGTCAACCAGCTCACGCCCGACCTGGCCGGCAGCGCCGGTGATCATCACCCGCATCTCAGCCCGCCTTCAGCGGTTCCCACCACCAACGGTTGGCGCGATACCACTCGACGGTGGTTGCCAGGGCCTCATCGAGCTCCCGCTCGGGCTTCCAGCCGAGCGCGCGGATCTTGGAGCAGTCGATCGAGTACCGACGGTCATGACCGGGACGGTCGGCGACGTACTCGATCATCTCCTCGCCTGCACCGCAGAGCCGCAGCACCCGTTCGGTGAGCTCGCGGTTGGTGATCTCGTTGCCGCCACCGATGTTGTAGATCTCCCCTACCTGACCGGACCGCAGCACGAGATCGACACCCGCGCAGTTGTCCTCCACGTAGAGCCAGTCACGCACGTTGAGGCCGTCGCCGTAGAGCGGCACCTTCTTCCCCTCGAGGAGGTTGGTGACGAACAGCGGGATCACCTTCTCGGGGTACTGGTACGGACCGAAGTTGTTGGAGGATCGGGTCACGATCACCGGCAGGCCGTAGGTGCTGACGTAGGAGAGCGCGATGAGATCGCTCCCCGCCTTGGAGGCGCTGTAGGGCGACCGAGGGCCGAGCGGGTCGGTCTCTTTGAAGGAGCCCTCCTCGATCGAGCCGTACACCTCGTCGGTGGAGATGTGGACGAAACGCTCGACCCCCAGTCGGCGGGCCACATCGCACATCACGTTGGTTCCGTCGCAGTTGGTGCGAACGAACTCGTCGGGGCTGACGATCGAGCGGTCGACATGGCTCTCGGCCGCGAAGTGCACCACCGCGTCGTGCCCCTGCATGGCTTCGGTGACCGCTGCGCGGTCACAGATGTCGCCTTTCACGAAGCGGTACCGAGGATCTCCCTCCAGGTCGCGCAGCGTCGCCAGGTTGCCGGCGTAGGTCAACGCGTCGAAGACGGTCACCTCGTCGTCGGTGTTCGCAAGGACGTATCGCACGTAGTTCGAGCCGATGAATCCTGCGGCTCCGGTGACGAACAGCTTCATGCGTCCTCCTCCTCGCAGGCGGAGGCTCGGTCGCGCTGCACCGGCGCTCCCCGCCAGGGGTCGTACAGCAGGGTCGTGCGCATCAGGTCCGCAGGCCGATGTGGGGACGCCAGCGGGGGTCGATCTCCGAACGCCGCGGGTTGGCCTTGTCTCGCTCGGACAGGATGGGATCGACCACCCCCCAATCGGCACCGATCTCCGGATCGTCCCAGGCGACTCCCAGCTCGTCTGCGGGGTTGTAGTAGCCGTCGACGAGATAGGTGATCGTCATGTCGGTGAGAGCCGCGAACCCGTGCGCCACTCCCGGCGGGATGAACACGCCCCGGTGGGAGTGGGTGCCGTCAGGCTGTCGCCCCAGGTCGATGGTGAGGGTGGCGCCATCGGTGGGCGAGCCGGTGCGCAGATCGTGCAGCACCACCCGGGCCGTCCCGTAGGGCACGTACCAGTAGTCCGCCTGGTGCAGGTGGTAGTGGAGCCCCACGACGGCCCCCGCCTGGCGGTCGCCCCGGTTGCCCTGCACCATCTCACGACCCTGCGGGAACCACTCCCGCCGATAGGTCTCGACGAAGAACCCCCGGTCGTCACCGTGGATGACCGGGTCGACGATGTACACGCCGGCGATCGTGTCTGATTCCGTCACGGTTGCCATGGGATGGTCACGCTACCCCTTGGGCGACCGGGGGGTGCTCCGCTGGCTCAGAGGGTGCGGCAGCCGAGCAGCGGGTTCGTGGCACCCAGCCCCACGTTGATCGCGTACAGGCACACCTGACGGGCACCGGATCCGACCGGGATGGCGAGATCGAACCCGTGGTTCGGTCCAGCCTCCGGGTAGACCGCGGCGACGTCCGGGCGGGGCACATCCGCGCTGAACGCCCCACCCCAGGCGCCGTTCACGTAGGCGTGCACCGCGATCGGGGCGGTGGTGTCGGGGTCGATCACCCAACCCTGGAAGCGGACCAGGTCCCCCACCCGGGTCGCGGCGTCCACGTTGCCGAACGGGCTCCGGTTGACCGTGAAGGTTCGACAGCCCACCGGCGCGTTGCCACCGAAACCGAGGTTGATGCCGTAGACGCAAACCCGGTGGGTGCCGTCCGCGGTGGGGGGCACCTTCACGTCGAAGCCGTGCAACGGCCCGTAGTACCCGAACACGGCGCCCACGTCCGGCCGGTTCCGGTCTGCCGTGGCGCTCCCCGCCCAACGCCCGTTGACGTAGACGTGGACGGCGATGGGTGCGGTCGTGTCCGGATCGAGCGCCCAACCCACGACCCGCACACCATCGGTGGCCTCGACCGCCTCGAGGTTCCCGATCGGATCACCCAGCACCGTCACCCTCCGACAGCCGAGCCACTGGTCGCCTGCGCCACCGAGCACGTTCAGGGCTCGCACGCAGACCTCGTGTGGCCCACCACTCACGCCGGTCAGCTCGCCCCGGTACCCGTGATCCGGCCCATGTGACGGGAAGACGGCGGCGACGTCCGGTCTGCTGCGGTCGGCGGTGAGCGACGCCCGCAGCTGGGAGTCGACGAACACCTGGACGGTGATCGGGCCAGCGGTCTCCGGATCGAGTGCCCAGCCTGACACCGTGACCGCCCCCACCCCCGTCGCGACCCCGTCGAGGCTTCCCACCGGCACACCGTCGAGAACGACGACGGACCGGCAGCCGAGCAGGGGGTTCGTGTCGCCCGCCCCGACGTTGATCGCGTACACGCAGACCTCATGCCCCCCGCCTGGGACGGCACCGATCTCGAACGCCCAACCATGGCTCGAGCCGGACCAGGCGAGCACGGTCTGCACGTCGGGACGGGGGAGATCAGCCCGGGTGGCGCTGGTCCAACGACCATCCACGTAGAGGTGGACGTCGATCGGGTCGGTGGTGTCGGGATCCGCGGCCCAGCCCGAGACCCGCAACGCACCGCTCGCAGGCGACGACACCCGGTCGATCGAGCCCACCGGGTTCGGCGCGACCGTCCGGCAGCCGAGCAGCGGGTTGGTCGTCCCCGAGCCGGTGTTGATCGCGTAGGCGCAGACCTCGTGCGACCCGGGTCCGACAGGGATCGTGGCGCGGAAGCCGTGGTTCGCGCCGAACCCCGGATACGCCGCGCCCACGTCAGGTCGGGCGCCGTCCGCCGTCACGGCTCCACCCCAGCGGCCGTCCACGTAGAGGTGCACGTCGATCGGCCCGACCGTGTCGGGGTCGATCGCCCATCCACTTACGGTCAGGGTCCCTGGAGCCGATGACACGCCGTCGAGCGAGCCGAACGGGTTCCCGACCGCGACACCGCTCGATGGTCCGGCCATGGCGGCCAGGTTCGACGCCGCACAGCAGAAGCGGTTCACATCGACGTCCCCGACGATCCCAGGGACCCGACCGGTGCTCGAGTACTGCCAGAAGGTCCAGGTCCCCCACACGCCCGGCACGTACGTGGGGGTGTCACGGGAGGTGTAGGAGGGTAGCCAGAGCCGGTAGCCGGCCAGCGCTGAGGTCGACGCCAGCTGGTCCTTCCAGAAGAAGTACCCCGTGTAGACGACCGGGCGCCGGCCGGTGAGCGCCTCGACCTCCTGCAACCAGGTCAGGCTCCACGCGACCAGATCAGACGGAGACAGTCCTCCCGTCTCCTCGAGGTCGAACATCGGAGGGAGATCGAGCGGCCCACCCATCGAACCGGTCCGCGAGACGAAGTACCGGGCCTGCGCTTGCGCGGTCGACAGCGGCAGCGCCGGTCGCGCGTAGTGGTACGCACCCCGATACAGCCCCGCACGCGCGATCCCCGCCCAGTCGCTGGCGAAGTACGGGTTGGTGTAGGTGGTCGCCTCCGTCGCCTTGACGTAGGCAAACGAGTGACCGGCGGCCTTCACCTGCGCCCAGTCGATCGGCGCTCCACCCGGATGCTGGTACGACGCCACGTCGACGCCGGTGATCGCCCCCACGGGCGCGACGAGCGCGACCATCGACACGACCAGGACGGCGACGCCGAGCATCGAGCGGTGGTACCGAGACGCGGTCGTCACAGGGGGCATCGGACTGATCGACCTCTGAGGCTTGCGATGAAGCCCGCTCGCTCGGGCCTGGGGAGTCTCCCTCTCCGCCTCCATCGGCCGGATTCGAGCCAAGCGTTAGCGATTCCTCGCGAGGTGCACGTGCAGAGGTCGGCGCGAGCACGCGAGCCCCTCGGCGCATGGCGCGCTGGCTGCTCAGTCCAGCTCGACCACCGAGTGGTCGCCGAGCATCAAGCGGGTGGCCCGCGGGAGGGACCCGGCCCTGCGGACCTCGACCTCACGCCCGATCAGCGAGTCGAACAGGCGTGGCACCCCGATGATCCGGCTCTGCTCCAGCACCACCGAGTGCTCGACCTCCGAGTCGACGATCTCGCAGTCGCTCGCCACCGCGGTGAACGGGCCGATGTAGGAGTTCACGATGCGGGTCCGGGCCCCGATGACCGCCGGTCCACGCACCCTCGAGGCGATCAGCTCAGCCCCCGGCTCGAGGACCACCCGACCGTCCACGTCGGAGGCGTCGTCGACGATCCCTTCGATCCTGGCCTCGATCGTCTCGAGCACCCGCCGGTTGCTCTCGAGGAGTGGGTCCTTCTTGCCGGTGTCGAGCCACCAGCCCTGGAGGATCTCGTGGCGGACGCGATGGCCCTGATCGATCATCCACTGGATGGCGTCGGTGATCTCGAGCTCGCCGCGGGCGGAGGGCTCGATCGCCCTCACCGCGTCGTGGACCACGGGGGTGAACAGGTAGACCCCTACGAGCGCGAGGTCCGAGGGAGGGTCGGCGGGCTTCTCGACCAGCCGCACCACGTGACCGGACTCGTCGACCTCCGCCACCCCGAAGCGATGGGGGTCGGGGACGTGACACAGCAGGATCTGCGCGGCGGGTGGTCGGTGATCGCCGTCGAGCGTGGGTTCGAGCGCGCGGCGCCGGTCGGCCTCGAACCGCTCGATGAACTCCACCAGGCCCTGCTGGAGCATGTTGTCGCCGAGGTACATGACGAAGTCGTCGTCACCGAGGAAGTCCCGGGCGATCAGCACGCAGTGCGCCAGCCCCAGTGGCGCCTCCTGGGGGATGTAGGTGACCCGTACCCCGAAGTCGGAGCCGTCGCCGACCGCGGCGCGGATCTCCTCCGCGGTGTCGCCGACGATGATGCCGATCTCCTCGATGCCGGCCTCCGCCATGTCCTCGATGCCGTAGAAGAGGATGGGCTTGTTGGCAACCGGTACGAGCTGCTTGGCGCTCGTGTGGGTGATCGGCCGCAACCGCGTGCCGGCCCCGCCGGAGAGGATCAACCCCTTCACGAGGTGGTGTCTAGCACGCTCAGATGACCCGACAGCCCACCAGGGGGTTGGTGCGACCCGGTCCCACGTTGATCGCATAGACGCAGACCGTCGCCGGCGCTGATCCGACGGGGATCGTGACGTCGAACCCGTGCAGATCGCCGAACCCCGGGAAGGCCGCCCCGACGTCCCGCCGCTCGACGTTCGCCGTGTAGGCGCCTCCCCAGCCGTTGTTCACGTAGGCGTGGATCGCGAGGGGGTCCGCGGTGCTCGGGTCGAGAGCCCACCCGCTGAGCCGCACACCGCCGGCCACCCGCGCGGCACCGTCGAGGCTGCCGATCGGCGTTCCGTCCGGCACGTCGAACACCCGGCAGCCGAGCAGCGGGTTCGTCGACCCCGATGACACGTTGATGCCGTACGCGCAGAACGTGTGCCGGCCCGGAGACGCGGAGGCCAGCACGCGATAGCCCCGGTTGGCGCCCCACCACGGGTACACCTGCTCGACGTCGGTGCGAACCCGATCGGTGACCCCAAGCCCACCCCACCTGCCGTCGACGTAGACGTGCACCCCGACCGGCCCCGTCGTATCGGGGTCGAGCGCCCAACCCTCGATCCACATGCCACCCGGGCCCATCGCGGCGGAGTCGAGGCTGCCGAACGGCTCACCGCTGATGAGCACGTTCCGGCAACCGAGCAGGGGGTTGTGGTCACCGTACGGACCGACGTTGATGGCGAAGACGCAGACCTCGTGTGGCCCGCCGCTCACCCCGCCGATGGTGGTCTGGTAGCCATGGAGGTCGCCGTAGCCGGGGATGGCCGCCGCGACATCCGGGCGCGACCGGTCGGCGCGTACCGCGCGGTTCCAGCGCCCGTCCAGGTAGACGTGCACGTCGATCGGGTCGCTGGAGTCCGGGTCGATGGTCCAACCACTCACGGAGATCCAGGCGGCGCCGGGGGTCGCGGCGTCGAGGCTGCCGATCGGGAGGGCGACGCGGGGTCCCCACGGGGTCGTGGCCACCCTCGGTGGGGCTCCGCAGTCCCCCCGCCCGAACGACAGATCGCACAGGCCGCCTGCGGTGGACCACACGAGGCTGGTCCGCGCGTTGGCACGGATCGGCTTGTCGGCCGACACCGTCACCGGGTAGCCCGTGTCGTCCTTGAGCCAGAAGCGGTACTCCCGGCCATCCATGCTCACCACGTAGAAGGGAGCGGTGACCGGGGTGGGGCCAGCGCTCGGGACCGCCCAGCCCGCGAAGCCCTGCGCTTTCGCGGGGTCCACGTAGTGGCAGGGAACGGTGGTGGCGAACAGGCGACAGGACCGGGTCTCCATCCCGCCGTCTCGGGTCACCGTTGCGTAGACGGTCACGTTGCGAAGCTCCGTGCCGTCGAACAGCTCGTTGTAGATGTCCTCGCAGATCGTGCTGGTGGCACAGCCGTACCAGGGGCCCCACGCGTAGCGCAGCGACGGGCTCGTACACCATCGCTGAGCCATGACCGTGGCGGCCTGCTCGGCGGAGGTCGCGGTCGAGATGGCGGTCGCCGCGGTGAGGTTCCACCCGCCGGCCGAGTCGAACTGCCACATGCCCACACCGGGGTGCCAGAACGCCCGCTGGTAGGGGGTCGACCGGTCGCCGAAGGCCCACAGCGCCGCCTGGGTGTCCCACCGGCTGAGCGTCATCGGGGAGGGTGCCTGCGTTCCGCTGGCTCCCGTCTCGGGATAGGTCGGGGCCATCATCATGGCCGCGAGCTGATCCCGGCTGAGGCCGCACGCCTTCTTCTGGTCAGCCCAGTAGAGGATGTCCTCAAGCGGGGTCTGTCCCATCCCCCGGGCGGCTGACGCTGGGGCGGTTCCACCCAACGACGGTCGATCGATCGGCACGACGCCACAGACCCAAGCGCCGACCAGCAGGAGCGCCACGATCCATCTGAAAGCCTTCATCCACCTTCCCCCCACAGCTCCGGCTCACGATCACCGACCAGCGCAGCAGTCGCCGGATCATCAACCACGATGACGAAATCTGCGGTCGCGCCGGGATCGAGCGCAGGCAGTGGCGCACCGGCGGCGTCGACCACCGGTCCTCGGGCGGTGGCGACCACGGCGCCCTCCGGATCCCTCCAGGTGGCGACGACCCGGGGCGATCCCACCGGTGACGACCCGACGTTCGTCGCCGAGCCGAACAGGACGTAGGGGAACAGGCCCGGCGCGCTGTCACGGTACGCGGGGATGTCCAGACGGTCGGGTCGCCCGTAGGGCCGGATCCAGTAGATACCGAGCGCGAGGTCGACGGGGACACCCGCGGTGGTTGGTGGGGATGCCGGCTGCGTCGAGCTGGTGACGGCGCTTCCGGGGGACCCGCCGGTCGTTGACGCCGGCCCCTCCGGTGCTGGCTCCTCGAGGGTCGCTCGCGATGGCTGCTCGCCGGCGCGGGTTCCGGCCGGGGTGGAGCCGCCCCCCGACCGCTCCGATGATGAGCACGCAGCGCCAGACAGCACGAGCGCGGCCAGAAGCGAAGCGACCGCCGACCGGCGGAGGCGTCGTCGGGACCAGTCAGCTGGCGGGTGGGCGTGGAGTGTCATCACCGGTCGTCCAGGTGGCAGCCGCGCGCCTGCTCGGCTGCTCGGCGCTCCGCCCGACCAGATGGTAGCAACCAGCCCGTCGGGGACTCGGTCACGTGCGCACTGGGGCTCGACTGCTCGGGCGTGAACCGGGATCACTGCTGCACGGGCAGCTCGGCAACCGCCTCACTCAGGTCCAGCACACGGGCCGTACCGTGCCGACGCAGCAGTGCCCGGACGTGCAACGCCATCCAGGCCATCGCCGTCGCGCTCCCGGCGAGCAGCCCCACCTCCACCCGGAGGTAGAGATCGTTCCCGAGCGCGGTGGCCACGACGAACACGACGAGAGCCAGGAACCACCCGAACGCCATGCGGTGGTGCGACGACAGCGCCACGAGCGCCTGATCCAGACAGATGGCGGCCATGATGATCACGAACGAGATGGCCAGCAGCGCCAGATCGCGGCTGCTGAGCACCAGCTCAGCGCCGAAGACCACCCCGATGAAGAACGGCCCGACCACGGCAGCCACGATGGTGGTGACCGTTCCGACAGCCAGGATCGCGACGACCAGGCGGACCAGCGCGCGCTCGAAGTCCGCCCAGGCGGTGGTGCTCGCGAGCCGTGAGAGCTTCGGGAGCAGCGAAGCGAGGATCGCCTGGAAGAGGAACAGCGGGATTCGCGCGGTCTGCAGACCGTTGAGGAACACGCCCGCCGCCTCGCGCTGCTCGGCGGTCGCGAGCCAGTCCACCGCGATGGTGCCACCCTGGATCAGCAGTGACAGCGAGACGGTGCCGAGCAGCAGCCAGCCCAGTGCGGTGGTCAGCTCCTTCCAGGAAGCCTCCGGCCCGTCCTCGAGCAGGCCGCGCTGGCGCGCCATCGCCGCGGCGATCCCAACGAACGGCGTCAGGGCGAAGACCATCCCGTATGCGCCGACGGCGGTGACGCCCAGCGCAGCGAGGCTCGCGGCGAGCACCACCCGACTCACCCCGTCGGTGGCGAAGAAGGTGGCGTACCCGCCGAACCGGTGGTTCGAGGAGAGCACGCCTCGCGCCAGGTGCCCTGCGCAGAACGCGAGCAGTCCGACCACGAATGCCACGAGCAACCACCCGTTGACGGTGTCGCGCCGCACGAACGCCTGCCCGACCACGACCAGGACGCAGACCCCAACCGCGAAGACCGCGCCGAGAGCAACCGCCCGGCGGATCACCGGGCCGGCGCCGATGCCACGTGCCCGACGGCTCGACACGGCACGCGCCACCTCCTGTTCGAGGGGCTGCATGATGCCGTTTCCCACGCCGAAGACCAGGGCCCACAGCACACCGAGCGCGCTGTAGTCCTCCGGCGTCAGCCGACGCGAGGCGATCGCCAGGAAGGCGATGAGCGCGACACCGTTGACCCCCAGGCCGATCGCGACCGGGATCGCGCCCTCGGGCAGCGGGTTCTCCCGCCGGATGCGTTGGATCAGCGTGATCGACGCAATCTACGCGCTGGGCGGCTCGCCTCCCGGACTGTCAGCGGGCGACGAGCGCGGTCGTGACCGTGGGCCGTGACATCGTCCGTACCAGCCGGCACGAACCGCGTGCGCCTCGCTGCTCAGCGGGGGTGTGGCATGCAGTGCTCGTCGTACTCCGCGATCACGACCTCGTCGGGCGGGATCGAGCACGCCGGGCACTTCGGGTCACGGTTGATCTTGTACGTGCGGAACGACTCCTCGAGCGCGTCGTACACGAGCAACCGGCCCGACAGCGAGTCACCAAGCCCCAGGATGAGCTTGATGGCCTCCATCGCCTGGATCGACCCGATGATGCCGGGCAGCACGCCCAGCACGCCGGCCTCGGCGCAGGACGGTGCGAGCTCGGCGGGAGGCGGCTCGGGGATGAGGCACCGGTAGCACGGGCCGTCATGGGGTGTGAACACGGTGGCCTGACCCTCGAAGCGGAAGATCGAGCCGTGGACCACCGGCGTACCGGTCTTCAGCGAGGCGTCGTTGAGCAGGTACCGGCTCGGGAAGTTGTCGGCTCCGTCGACGACGATGTCGTACTGCGACAGCAGCTCGACGACGTTGTCGGCGCCGAGGCGCGTGTCGTGGGCCACGACGTTCACGTCGGGGTTCAGCGCCATCAGGGTCTTCTTCGCGGAGTCGACCTTGCGCTCTCCGACCCGGTCGACGTTGTGCAGGATCTGCCGTTGCAGGTTCGACTCGTCGACGACGTCCATGTCGATGATGCCGATCGTGCCCACCCCGGCAGCCGCCAGGTAGAGCGCTGCGGGTGATCCGAGGCCGCCGGCGCCGAGCAGGAGGACCTTGGCGTCGAGCAGGGCGAGCTGGCCTTCCTCGCCGACCTCCGGCAGCAGCAGGTGCCGGTGGTAGCGGTTGCGCTGTGCCGGGTCGAGCACCCGTGGTGCCGCCCAGTCGCGACCCTCGTCCTTCCAGCGGTTGAAGCCGCCGGCCATCGATACCACGTCGGTGTAGCCGAGCTCTGCGAGGGTCTTTGCGGCGAACGCGGAGCGGTTCCCACCGGCGCAGTAGACGACGAGCGGTGTGCCGCGGTCCGGGACCAGGTTCTCGATCTTGGACTCGAGGTGCCCGCGTGGGATGAACACCGACCCGGGGATGGTGCCCTGGTCGTGCTCGTCGGGCTCGCGGACATCGAGCAGCACGACGCCGGGTCGGGCGCGCAGCTCGTCAGCCTCGGCCGTCGTGACCTCGCGGATCTCAGCCTTGGTCTTGGAGAGCAGGTCTCGGTAGGTGGGCATCGGTGACGTTCCCGTCTGCGATCTGGACGTGGTGGGGAGGCAAAACCCTACTGAACAACTCAACTATTCAGCCACGTCGTCCATTCCCCCCGTTCCCGGGGCACCCGGGCCCACGAGCTGCGGGAGGATCAGGCTGAGGGACCCCCGCACGACGACGTCGGCCAGCTCGTCCATCTCGGTCGCCTCGGCGTTGACGATCACGACGCTGGCGCCGGACCGTCTAGCGTGGGGCACCATCCCGGCGACGGGATACACCGACAAGCTGGAGCCGACGGCGAGCAGGACATCGCAGGACTCGGCTGCCTCGAAGGCACGAGCCAGATCGGTGGGGCGGAGACCCTGACCGAACGAGATCGTCGCAGACTTGAGCAGTCCGCCGCAGCGCAGGCAGTGGGGGTCGGACTCACCTGATCGCACCCGGTCGAGCGTCGGGCCGGCAGGCTCTCGCGCGTCGCACGACAGGCAGACGACCTCGTGGATGGTGCCGTGGACCTCCACCACCCGGGCCGGGTCATGGCCGGCGGCCTGGTGAAGGCCGTCGACGTTCTGAGTGACCAGCGCGTACAGCACGCCACGGCGCTCGAGCTCGACCAAGGCTCGGTGTCCCGCGTTGGGCTCCGGCGCGCTCTCGATCCACTGCAGGCGCCCCTGCCAGGCGAGAGCTCGCACCTCGGGGTCGCGCACGTAGTGGTCGATGTGTGCGAGACGCTCGGCCTTGGGGTTCCTGGTCCACAGGCCGTTTGGGCCCCGGAAGTCGGGGATCCCGCTGTCGGTGGAGATCCCGGCTCCGGTGAGCACGGTGACCGACCGGGCCGCGTCGAGGATGGCGTGTGCGTCGGCGAGGGCGACCGGGTCGGGCTCGGGCATCTGGTCAGCCACGTCCCAAGCCTGCCACTCCGCCCCATCGACAGCTGCTCCTTAGCCGGTCAGCCACACCGGCGGATCCCGCCACGCGGACTGACCGGCTCGGATGACACCCCTTGACAGCCTCTGATCATGATGACAGCGTGTTGATCGAAACATACTGAAACAGACTGAAAGATGCGAAAGGCGGCGACGATGCCTCTCACCGAGCCCTCCTTCCCGCAGCAGACCCTGGCCGTGGAGCCCTGGCCCGACCCGGTGATCGACCGGCTCGGCCACGACCCACGATCCACCTACGTCGAGCGGTTCTGGCTGGGCGTGCTCGGTCCGTCCACGCTGTGGTTGCTCCGGCGGGTCGCCGACGAGCTCGACCGGCACCCGGAAGGGTTCACGCTGAACCTCGCCGAGACCGCGCGGGCGATCGGCATCGGCATGCGCGGCGGCCGCAACTCGCCGTTCATGCGCTCGATCGAGCGGAGCTGCCGCTTCGGCGCCGCCCGCTTCGTCGGCGCCGGCAAGCTCGCCGTCCGACGCAAGCTGCCACCGCTCACCCGTCAGCAGGCGCTCCGCCTACCGGAGTCGCTGCAGCGCGAGCACCAGACCTGGCTGGAGCGAGGGCCGGGCCCGAACCCCACCGGAGCGACCGTCGATGAGCTGCGCGAGCGCGCCCGTGGACTCGCGCTGTCGATGCTCGACCTCGGCGAAGACCTCGAAGCAGCCGAGCGCCAGCTCCACCGCTGGCACTTCCACCCGGCGCTCGCCCACGATGCCCTCCGGTGGGCCGTCGCACACCGGCGCGAAACGACCACCCCGTGCACACCCACGCCCCCTGCGACCGGCGACGGCTGAGCCCCGCTACCGACCCGCTCGGAACGTGCGCGCCAGCTCGAGCAGGGTTCGGACCCCCCACCCGGTACCGCCCCGGCTCATCTCGGCCTCGTCCGCATCACCCCACCAAGCCACGCCAGCGATGTCGAGATGGGCCCAGGGGATCCCCTCCCCCACAAACTCCCGCAGGAACAGCGCGGCGGTGATCGTCCCGGCATCCTTGGTCTTCGAGATGTTCCGCAGGTCGGCGACATCCGAGTCCAACCTGGGCCGGTAGTCGTCGGGCATCGGCAGCTGCCAGACCCGCTCACCCACCCGCTCCGCAGCGGAGCGCACCTCGTCGATCCAATGCTGATCGTTGCCGAGCAACCCGGCGATGCGGTTGCCCAGCGCGACCTCGACCGCACCGGTGAGCGTCGCCAGATCCACGATGGCATCCGGTCGGGCCTCGCTGGCCAGCGAGAGCGCATCCGCGAGGATCAACCGTCCCTCCGCGTCGGTGTTGAGCACCTCGACCGTCTTGCCGTTGCGGATCTTCAGCACATCGCCCGGGCGGGTCGCGTCACCACCGCTCATGTTGTCGGTGAGCGGGAGGTACCCGCTGACACGGCAGCGGGGCCGCACCGCAGCCAGCGCCGAGAACGCACCCAGCACCGCGGCCGCCCCGCCCATGTCGTCCTTCATGGTCATCATGCCCTCGGCGGTCTTGATCGACAGCCCACCCGAGTCGAAGGTGATGCCCTTGCCGACCAGCGCCAACGACCCCTCTGGATCGTCTGGCTCGTAGCTCAGCTCCACGAACCTGGGTGGGTTCAGCGAGCCGCGGTTCACGCCGAGCAACCCTCCGAGCCCAGCCTCGGCGATCTCGTCCGGGCCGAGCACCGTCACCCGGAGGTTCTCGCGCTCGGCGACCTCGACCGCCGCCTCGGCGAAGAGCGCGGGGGTCAGCTCCCCGCCGGGGGTGTTGACGAGGTCGCGCGCCAGCGCGACCGCCTCAGCGACGCGCCGCGCACGTTCGATGGCGGCTTCGCCGTCGTCGTCCGCAACGGATGGCGCGCCGGCCAGCACCACCCGCTCGAGCGAGGGCGGTGGTGGTTCCGACCTGTAGCGACTGAACCGGTAACCGGCGAGGAGGATCCCCTCGACGATGGCCTCCGTCGCGGCTGCCTGATCCTCGCTCGGCACCAGATCGAGCAGGGTGTACGCGGCCGAGCGTCGCCGCCCGCACGCCCGGGCAGCCACCGCGGCCGCCCGGCGCAGGGCGAGCACGTCGAGCTGCGCCGACGGACCGACCCCCACGTACACCTGGGTCGTGCCGTCCTCACGCACGACCGTGGCGGTCTGGTCCGGCCTGCCTTCGAAGCCCTGGGCCTCGAGCAGGGACGCGGGGGCACCGACCGCATCGAGCCGGTCGCTCGGAACACCGATGACGACCGCTTCGACGTCGCCGGGGAGCGCGCCGCTCCGTTCGAACCGCACCGCCATCAGCTCTCGACCTCCCTCTGCTCGTCCACGAGCGGCGACACCGACCGGACGGCGCGCGACTCACCCTCCTGCCATCGGGCCATCACCCAGAGCAGGTCACTCAGCCGGTTGAGGTAGGCGACGACCCGGGAGTCGGGCGCCGCGGCCCGGATGCTGTCGCGCTCCGCCCGCCGCACAACCGTACGGGCGACGTCGAGCGCAGCTGCGATCCGGTTGCCTCCCGGCACGACGAACTCGGTGGGCATGGTGAACCGCTCGGTGAGGGCGTCGATGTGGCGCTCGAGCGCGCTCACCATCTCGTCGGTCACCCGTGTCTGCCCCGCGATCAGCTTGTCCCGGCTCGGCCCGTCCGTAGCCAGGTCGGCCATCAGGACCCACAGGTCGCGCTCGATGCCGATCAGGAGCTGATCGAGCTCGGAGCCCGGTTCGGTCTGCGACCGCGCCAAGCCGACGAAAGCCTGGGCCTCGTCGACGGTCCCGTACGCCATCGGGAGGACGGAGTCCTTGGGAACCCGTCCGCCGTGGTGGAGACCGGTCGTCCCGTCATCGCCCCTGCGGGTGTAGATCCTCATCGACCCGAGCCTACGCGGCCGTCCCGGCGATCGAGTCTGCGTGGCGGTGCGTGCGCCACCCACGGCCGACCGCGCCGTGGAAGCCGATTCCGTGGGCTGATGCGCCCCCGGTAGCCTCGGTTCGGTGACCAGCAGCTACCTCGAGGCCGTGCGGGAGCGGGTCGTCATCTACGACGGCGCGTTCGGCACCGGTGTCCAGTCGAAGAACCTCACGGCGGACGACTTCGGGGGCCCGGAGCTCGAAGGGTGCAACGAGATCCTCGTCGTGACCCGACCGGACATCATCACCGAGCTGCACGCCGGCTTCCTCGACGTCGGTGTCGACGTCCTCGAGACCTGCACCTTCGGCGCGTTCGGCGTGCCGCTCGCCGAGTACGGCATCGCGGACCGGGCCTATGAGCTGAACCTGGCTGCGGCGCGCCTCGCGAAGGAGGTCGCCAGCGACTACAGCACAGCTGATCACCCGCGCTGGGTGGCCGGCTCGATGGGCCCCGGCACGAAGTCGCCCACGCTCGGGCAGATCAGCTTCACGGAACTGCGCGACCTGTACGAGATCCAGGCCCGCGCCCTCATCGAAGGTGGGGTGGACCTGCTCCTCATGGAGACCCACTTCGACCTCCTCTGTGTGAAGGCGTCGGTCATCGGCGCGAGACGGGCCATGGCCGCGACGGGCCGTCAGGTCCCCCTGCAGATCCAGGTCACGATGGAGATGACCGGGCGCATGCTGCTCGGCACCGAGATCGCCGCTGCGCTCGGCGCCCTGGAGCCGCTCCGACCGGACGTCATCGGCATCAACTGCGCCACCGGACCGGCCGAGATGAGCGAGCACCTCCGCCATCTCTCCCAGCACGCCCGGACACCCATCTCCTGCATCCCCAACGCGGGCCTGCCCTCGGTGGTCGACGGGAAGATGCACTACGACCTCAGCCCCGAGGAGCTTGCCGAGCACCACGCCCGGTTCATCACCGAGCTGGGGATCACCGTGGTGGGTGGCTGCTGCGGCACGACCCCCGAGCACCTCCGGGCGGTGGTGGAGCGCTGCCGCGACCTGCAACCCGCTCAACGGCAGCCGCGACACGAACCGGGCGCCACGAGCATCTACTCCCTGGTGCCGTTCGAGCAGGACACGTCCTTTCTCATCATCGGTGAGCGCACCAACGCCAACGGCTCGAAGCGCTTCCGGGAGGCGATGCTCGCCGGCGACTGGGACGTCTGCGTGCAGATGGCCAAGGACCAGATCCGAGAGGGAGCGCACGTCCTCGACCTCTGCGTCGACTACGTCGGCCGCGACGGCCGACGCGACATGGACGAGCTCGTGCTGCGCCTGGCGACGCAGTCGAGCGCGCCACTGGTCCTCGACTCCACCGAGCCGCAGGTGATGGAAGCCGGTCTCCAGCGCTTCGGTGGTCGGGCCATCCTCAACTCGGCCAACCTCGAGGAGGGCGACGGGCCCGGCTCGCGCTTCGACCGGGTGATGCGCCTCGCGCAGCAGTACGGAGCAGCGGTGATCTGCCTGCTCATCGACGAGGAGGGTCAGGCTCGGGACGTCGAGTGGAAGATGCGCGTCGCTCACCGGATCCACGACCTGGCGACCACCCGTTACGGCCTCGAGCCGAGCGACCTGCTCTTCGACGCGCTGACCTTCCCGCTCTCCACAGGCGACGAAGACCTGCGCGGGGACGCCAAGGCCACCATCGAGGCCATCCGACGGATCAAAGCCGAGCTCCCCGGCGTGTACACCACGCTCGGTGTGTCGAACGTGTCGTTCGGCCTCAAGCCGGCGGCCCGTCACGTGCTCAACTCGGTGTTCCTGCACGAGTGCGTCCAGGCGGGGCTCGACTCGGCGATCGTCCACGCCGGCAGGATCATGCCGCTCAACCGCATCCCCGAGGACCAGCGCGAGGTCTGTCTCGATCTCATCTACGACCGCCGCGACGCGGGCTACGACCCCCTCCAGAAGCTGCTCGCCGTGTTCGAGGACGTGCAGGAGGTGAGGGCCGAGCGGGAGGATCGCTCGGGCTGGCCCGTCGAGCGTCGACTCTCGCAGCGCATCATCGACGGCGATCGCGACGGGCTCACCGATGATCTCGACGAGGCGCTCGCCAAGGGGACCCCGGCACTCGACATCATCAACGACACGCTCCTCGCCGGCATGAAGGTGGTGGGCGAGCTGTTCGCCTCCGGTGAGATGCAGCTGCCCTTCGTGCTCCAGTCGGCGGAGACGATGAAAGCCGCGGTCGCCTATCTCGAGCCGCACATGGAGCGCGCCGCCGACAGCAGCGCCAAGGGACGCATCGTGCTGGCCACGGTGAAGGGTGACGTGCACGACATCGGCAAGAACCTCGTCGACATCATCCTCACCAACAACGGCTACGAGGTGCACAACCTCGGCATCAAGGTCGGCATCGCCGAGATGATCGACAAGGCGCTCGAGGTGGGGGCCGACGCCATCGGCATGAGCGGACTGCTGGTCAAGAGCACGCTGATCATGCGCGAGAACCTGGAGGAGCTGAACGCGCGTGGGCTGGCCCACATCCCGGTCCTGCTCGGTGGCGCCGCGCTGACCCGCAGCTACGTGGAGCGCGATCTGCGCCAGGTCTACGAGGGGCGGGTGTTCTACGGCAAGGACGCGTTCGAGGGCCTCTGGGTGATGGACCGGCTCTGCCAGATCAGGGACACCGGCGTCGATGACGACCCCGACTGGGGTCGGGTGCCTTCTTCGTCGAGGGTGCCCGCTCGCTCGAGCCTCGAGCCGACCGAGGTCGATCCCGACTCGCTTCCCTCACGGTCGCCCGAGCTGGTCACCGACAACCCGGTGTTCGTGCCGCCCTTCCTGGGCTCGAAGATCGTCAAGGGCATCCCGCTCGACGACATCGCCGAGTACCTGAACGAGACCGCGCTGTTCCGCAACCAGTGGCAGTTCCGTCCCGAGAAGGGCGAGACCGACGAGGAGTTCAAGGCCCGGATCCGGCCGGTGCTGCGTGACGAGATGGCCAAGGCCAAGGCCAGCGATGCGCTCGTCCCGCAGGTGGTCTACGGCTACTTCGCCGTGAACGGCGAAGGGCAGGACCTCATCATCTGGAAGGACGAGAGCCGCTCGTCGGAGTGGATGCGCTTCCGGTTCCCCCGGCAGCCCCGGGCGCCGTGGCTGTGCATCGCCGACTTCTTCCGGTCGGTGGAGTCAGGTGAGGTCGACTACGCCGCGTTCCACATCGTGACGATGGGCTCCCGGGTGAGTGAGCTCACGGCCGAGCTGTTCGCAGCCGACCGCTACCAGGAGTACCTGCTGCTGCACGGGCTCGGGGTGGAGATGGCTGAAGCGCTGGCAGAGTACTGGCATCGCCGGATCCGCGAGGAGTGGGGGTTCGCGCACGAGGACGGACCAACCCTGGCCGGCCTGTTCCGCCAGCAGTACCGGGGCGGGCGCTACTCGTGGGGCTATCCCGCCTGCCCCGACCTGGAGGACAACGAGAAGGTGGCCGAGCTGCTCGACGCCGGTCGCATCGGCGTCGAGGTCAGCGAGGAGACCGGTTTCCAGTACCAGCCGGAGCAGACCACCTCCGCGATCATCTGCCACCACCCGCAGGCGAAGTACTTCGTCGCCCGCTGAGCGATCCGAGCACCCGAGGCGGCGCTCCGGCGGGCCTGCTCGCGTGACGGGGGGACCCACCCGCTCAGCCGACCGGTGCTGGGAGCCGCTGCTCGAGCGTGGCCGCATCGGCGAAGAGATCGCCGAAGCGCTCCACACGCTCGAGGACCTCGCCGGCTTCGAACGACAGCGCCCCACCCGCGGCAGCGGCCTGCACCTCCTCCCAGGTCACCGGCGTCGACACGGTCGGCCGGGGGCGGCCCCGCAGGGAGTAAGCGCAGATCGTCGTCTTGAAGTAGTCGTTCTGGCTCCAGTCGATGAGCACCTTCCCGGTGCGGATCTCCCTCCGCTGCCCGGTCACCACCAGCGAGCCGTGCTGCTTCTCGATGAGCTGGGCGACCGCGTGCGAGAACGCCTTGGCCTGGTCGGTGCGGTGAGGGGTGTTGAGCGGCACGTAGAGCTGCAAGCCCTTCGAGCCCGAGGTCTTCGCCAGCGTCCGCAGGCCGAGGGTCTCGAGCGTCTCTCGGAGCAGCAGCGCCACTCGGGCGCACTCCAGCATGCCGGCGGGCGGGCCGGGATCGAGATCGAAGACGACCATCGTGGGGGCGTACATGTCCGTTGCACGCGACATCGGGGTGTGCAGCTCCAACGCAGCGAGGTTCGCGGCCCACACCAGCGACGCGGCAGAGTCGAGCACGCAGTAGCGGATCGGCCCGCCTCGATCACCCGGTCCCGGGGCGACCGTCACCCACTCGGGGCGGTGTCCGGGGCAGCGCTTCTCGAAGAAGGACTCGCCGTCCACCCCGTCTGGGAAGCGCCGGAAGGTGACGATGCGATCCCGAAGGTGGGTGAGCATCACCGGCGCGATGCGCGCGTAGTAGTCGATCACGTCGGCCTTGGTGAAGCCCACCTCGGGATAGAGCACCTTGTCGAGGTTGGTGAGCCTGATCCGGCGCCCGTCGATCTCGACGGTGGTCGTCGACATGGAGCTGTCAGGCACTCAACCCGCGACGCTTCGAGCGTCGTTGGCAGCGCTGCCGGTCGAGGAAGCCGGCCCGTCCTCCCCTGGGGACCCGTCTGCACTCGGCCCGCGGCGACGTTGCCTCGCCGCCGCGGCGACCGACGCTTCGAGAGCCGCCATCAGGTCGACAACGGGCGCGGGCTGCGCATCGGCTATGGCGGTCACGATCTGCTCACCCTGCGCCTTCCGCTCGATCAGGTCGAGCACTGCCTCACGGTAGGTGTCGTGGAACTTCTCCGGCTCGAAGTCCGTCGAGAGCGTGGTGATCAGCTGGCGGGCCATCGCCAGCTCTCGCTCCGCAAGGTCCAGGTCTCCGAGCTCCGCCAGCTCCGGGATCTGCATCGGATCGTTGATCTCATCTGCGTACACCATCGTCGACAGCACGAGGAGCCCGTCCTTGGGTCGGATGGCGACCAGATGCTGTCTGGTCCGCAGGACGACGTGCGCGATGGCGACCTTCCCCTCCTGCTCCATGGCCCTGGCGAGAAGCGCATAGGGCTTGGCCGCCGAGTCCGGCGCCACGTAGTAGGCGCTGTCGTAGAAGATCGGGTCGATCGTCGCGAGGTCGACGAACTCCTCGACCTCGATCGTGCGGAGCGCTTCGGGGTCGAGCGCCGCCAGCTCCTCGTCGGTGACGACGACGTAGTCGCCCGAGCTCAGCTCATAGCCTTTGACGACCTGCTCCCAGGGGACCTCTTCACCGGTCTCGGCCGAGACCCGCTTCTGTCTGATCGGCGAGCGGCTGCGAGCGTCGAGCAAGTGGAACCGGACGTTCTTGCGCGTCACCGCGCGGTACAGCTTCACCGGGATGTTCACCAGCCCGAAGCTGATCGACCCGCTCCAGATGGCCTGCGGCATGGGCTCTTCCCTTCCCCGGGGGCGCCCGCTCAACCCGAGAGTAGCGCCCGGGCCACCAGATCGGTGCCGAACGCGGTGAGGATCGCCAGATAGAGCAGGCCGGTCGCAGCCATCACCGCGGAGTAGTACCGCTCCTTGAGGGCCAGCCGGGTCACCACCACGAGGCCCCCGGTGGTCAGCGCGCAGGCGACCCAGAACCACGACAGCAGACCGTTGTAGCCGTCGTCGATGGTGCCGTTGAGTGCGGAGATCATGCCTGTGGGGACGAGCAGGAGCGCTACCTCCGGAACCCACAGCCAACCGACCCAACGGACCAGCTCGAGCAGCGGCCCGCGCGCGAGACCGGGCTGCACCAGGTACCAGTGACCGAGCAGCATGGCGTCGGTGACCGCACCCAGGAAGGCGGCACCGACCACGAACCGGGCGACCGCGAGCCAGTGGGGCCCGCCCGATGCGAGTGCCGCGGCCACCACGCCGAGGAAGCCGATGCAGGGCGCGACGAGGTCGAGCCACGGCGGGAACTCCCGCGCTGACGGGTCGCGCTCATGCGGGGCGCGGTCGATGCCGGTCATCGCGGCGACGCGGGCCGAGCGCTGCTCGGCGAGCGCGACCTGACCCGAGACGCCGGCGCGGCGGCGGGCCACCGAGACCGCGAGCGCGACACCGGCCGCGATCGCGGTGCCCACGGAGGCGAGGTCGCGGACCGGCTCGGGGTCGATGACGAAGCCGCCGACGTACGCCGCGCCGAGCGCCATCAACCCGAACGTCGAGCGCATCAACCACCCGTAGCCGAGCCCGACCTCCCGCCGGCGGGTCGTGACCCACAGGAACAGCAGACCACCCGCTGCCCACTGGAGGAGGAAGGACGCCCCGTCGAAGCCGATCACCGCAGCGACCGCCTCATCCTGCGTCAACGGACACCAGGGCGTGCTCGGCCCGGTTCAGCGACTCCGGTCCCGCCTTCCCCACGGCCACGATGTCCTCCAGTCGGACGCCGAAGCGACCCGGCAGGTAGATGCCCGGTTCGATCGAGAAGACGTGACCCGGCTGCAGCGCGCGGCGGTTACCAGCGACGATGTAGGGCTCCTCGTGCTCCTCCACGCCGATGCCGTGGCCGGTGCGGTGGACGAAGGCGCCACCGAACCCGGCGTCGCTGATGATCCGACGCGCGATGGCGTCGACGTCCTCGCAGGCCACGCCGGGCATCGCCCCTGCGACCGCTGCCTGCTGCGCGTCGCGCAGCACCGCGTACAGGTCGCGGACCTCCGCCGGGGGCTCACCCGTGAACACGCAGCGGGTGATGTCCGAGCAGTAGCCCGCACCATCCTCGGCGGGCATCGTGCCACCGAAGTCGCACAGCACCAGCTCGTCGGCTCGGATGACCCGACACCCCGGCTCGTGGTGGGGGCTGGCGGCGTTCTCCCCCGCAGCGACGATGGCGAAGTTCACCCGCCGGTGGCCCTCGGCGAGGAGGCGCCGACCCAGATC
>JBBFLY010000010.1:0-56880 GCA_037478855.1 Acidimicrobiales bacterium
GTCCGAGAACCGGGCGCGGGCCTGCAGCGCCTCCCGGACGAACTGACGCCAGGGGTCCTGGAGGGCGAAGGGGTCGATGCGCTCCGAGCGCGGGTTCCGAGGAACCGCCACTGCGACTCGCACGGCCCACGCTGCCACCCCGAGCGCTGCGGCGCCCGCCGCCGGCAGACCCGCCAGGATGCCGGCGGCGACCCCAGCGCCGGCGAGGAGGATGCCGGTCGGGGAGGTCATCGCCTCGGCGACCGGTGGGGTGAAGAAGCGGTCACGCAACCTCAGGCGGGCCATACGACACAGACGTTAGGACGTGGGCGGCCCGGGGACGGGCCGGATCAGAAGTTGCTCACCACCGCGGTGAGGACCTTGCTGATCCTCTTCGGGTCGCTCGCGTTGTAAGAGGCAGCGTTCGTGGCCTCGGCGATCTGCTTGAGCACGCTCAGGTCGGCGTCGCTGCCGTAGGCGATGGTGAAGACCCTGATCGGTCGTCCGAGCTCCCCCTGGCTCAGGCGGCGCAGTTCGGAGCTGGTCCGCTCCAGCTGCGCAGCGTCGTCGCTGATGTTGCCATCGTCGTTCTTCCCGTCGGTGAGCAGGACGACCGCGTTGATGACGCTGGAGTCGTACCGGTCGTACATCTGCTGGAACGAGTCGAGGACCACGTCGTATAGCGGGGTGCCGTTGGTCGGGGACAGACCCTCGATCGCTTGGCGCAGGCGCGCCTCGTTCTGGGACATCGGCCCGATCGCGACCAAGTCGATCCACATCTGCGTCCCGTCACCGAGGCCGGTGGAGAACACCCGCAGTCCGACCTGGTCGGTGCCCTTGAACTCACCCAGCGATCCCAGTATGGCGGCCTTCGCCAGGTCGAGCTTGGTGTCGGGGCCGTCGCGGGTCGCGCGGTCCTTCATCGAACCAGAGACGTCGACCACCAGCAGCACCCGGGCGCCCTTGCGCTGCTCGGCCCAGCGCTTCAGCAGCTCCACCATCACCGGGGGCTTCGGTGTCTGCAGCAGGGTCTGTGGTTGGCTGGGATCGACGCCGTTCTCAGGGACGATGGGAGCCTCGATCGGCACCTCTGGGTTCCCCGGGCGGAAGTTGAACTCGAGGACCCTCCGTTGGTTCTCGGGTCGCTGCACGAAGTCCTGGAACGCTCTGGCTCCTTCGCGGTGGGCGTCGGTCACCCACGGAGCGTCCAGGATGAAGAACGGGTTGTCGGAGTAGAGCGTCCCTTCCTTCGGATAGATCGCGACCAGCGGCACTCGCGGGGGACGCAGCTCCTCGCCGGGATCGAGCACGCCATCGGGGTTCCCGGCGTTGTAATCGATCACCGACTTCTCCTCGACGGCCGCGGCTGACACGTACTGCAGGCCGGTGCCCTCCCGGTCGGCCCGATACCAGTTGTTGAGGAAGGTGAGCGTGGTGTCGCCGTAGTGCACCACCGCCGACTCCACCGAGCTGTTGAAGGAGATGACCTCGGGGGCAGCGAGATCCTCGAGGGTGAGGTCCCGGGTCTTGCCGGTGGCGGCGTAGTTCTGCGCGATCAGCGCCGACAGTCCGCTGGTCGAGAAGTTCGGGTTCGTCTTGCCGAGCTTGAACCGACCCCACTCGGGCCGACCGAAGCGCGCCCAGCCCTGCTCATCGCGGGCGAGCGCCAGGATGTCGGACCAGCCGATCGGGGTGTCCGGCCAGCCGAGCACCTCGGCCATCGGCTTGGGCATGGCGATGACCAGCGGGGTGTTCATGAACGGCGTTCCGATGTTGGCCATGGGGGGTTGACCGCGGTCGGCCAGCCGCTGGTCGAGGATGGCGCCCCACGCGCTCGACGCGGGCGACCAGACGACAGGAAGGGGGCCGTCGCTCTTCTCGTTCCACCCGTTCGCCAGGGCCTGCATCGCAGCGCCGGACGCCTTGCTCTTCGGGTTCACGAAGATGCAGCGGTCTCCGACCCTGGTCTTCGACTGGTTGAACGTCTGCGCGAGGCTGGTGAGCAGGTCGATCTTCTCCGGTGACACCGCCATGTCGACGACCAGGCAGTCCCCCGGGTTGCCCAGCTGGTCGCCGGCGGAATCGCGGGAGGTGGTGGTTGCGCAGGAGCTGACGAGCAGGCAGGCGAGCGCGAGGGCGAGCAGGCGACGGAGCGGACGGCTCATCGGATGACCTCGAACCAGAGGTTCCGCAGCGCCTGCAGGACCCCGGGACGGGGCAGGCCGTTCGTCGGCGGGAGTGGCTCGGCCGTGCCTCCGGCAGCGTCTTCGCGTCCCGCGACCCGCCAGCCCTGGTCTGCCAGCACCTCGGCCGCGTCCCGTGATTCGAGCAGTCTGCGCAACCGATCCTCCCCGTCCGACCCCGCCACCGTTGCCAGGACGACATCTGCGGTGGACGACGGCACAGGGTAGATGACGGACAGCCGATCTTTGACGCGACTGCGGGCGATCGCCCCGGTGGCCGCTGCCTCGGTGCTCGCTGCCACGTCGAAGGTGCCTGGCCCTTTGGAGAGCATCTCGTCGACCGGGGTGCGCGGCGGGGCGGGGAAGCTGGGCACACCCCGCTCGAGCTTCTCGAGCCACTGCCGGAACGCCGGGTCCGCGAAGTCGTTGGCGGCGTAGTCAGCGCGCCCGAACCAGGACGCGGCCGCACCGGCGAGCGCCAGCCACCCGACCGCGCTGCGATCAGGTGCCGGGTGTCCCGGCTTCACCGCGCCCCAGGTGACGGTGCCGCCGTGCTGCGTCCAGGGCTCGCCGGCGATTGCGCCGAGGCAACGCCAGGAGATCACGCGGTCCGGGCAGGTTGCTTCCAGCGCCGCCCGGCGGTCGTTCCAAACCACCAGGACCAGAGGCGAGCGTGCGAGCGGGCCGACCTGGCCGGTGAGGACCGGCTGCAGCCCGGCGCGCACCCGCTGCTCGTCGACGACCTCTGGCAGGGGTGCCAGCGTGAGCCAGCCGTCGATCTCCGAGGATCGCGCGTCGAGGTCACCGCCCGTGAGGGTGCTCACCGTGGTGGTGAGCTCCTCGGTGCGCACGCGCAGGCCTGGCTCACGGCTTGCGAGCTGCTCGCAGACCCCTGCGAGCTCGGTCACGCACACGAGCGTGAGCTGAGCGGACGCCCCGGTCGCTCGGTCACCACCCGAGCCGCGCCGATCGTCGAGCCATCCGCGCACCAGCACGGCTCCGGCGATCATCCCGACGGCGGCGAGCAGGGCCGCGAGCCGCTTCACGGCGTAGCTGCCCCCGCCGGTACCCCGGTTCCCGGACCTTCACCGATCGGGGGGATGTCAGCGGCGGTCAACGTGACGAGCTCCTCGTCGGTCGGGTTCCCGCTCGTCAGCACACGGCCGGCCTGACGGGCGACGGCCGCCTCGAAGAGGTTCCGCACCAGCCGGCCGTTCCCGAAGCCCTTCACCCGGGGCTGTGCGTCGAGCCACTCGCGGACCGCGGCCAGGGCAGGCTCATCGGGTCGGTAGTGGGCTCGGTCGCAGAGGCTCCGGAAGATCTGCACCAGCTCGTCGGTCGTGTAGTCGGGGAAGAAGATCGTCTTCGGGAACCGGGAGCGCAGTCCCGGGTTGGCGTCGACGAAGGAGGCCATCTCGTCGGGATACCCGGCCGCGATGACCACCAGCCGGTCCCGGCGGTCCTCTGCCAGCTTCACGATGGTGTCGATGGCCTCCCGCCCGAAGTCCTGCTCGCCGCCACGCACCAGCGCGTAGGCCTCATCGATGAGGAGGACACCTCCATCCGCCGAGTCGAACACCGCCGTGACCTTCGTCGCCGTCTGTCCCACGTATCCGGCGACCAGTCCCGCCCGGTCGGTCTCGACCAGGTGACCACGCTCCACGACGCCGAGCGTGCGGTAGATCTGGGCCAGAAGTCGTGCCACGGTCGTCTTCCCGGTTCCGGGGTTGCCGGTGAAGATCAGATGCCGGCTCTGCTCGATGACCGGTAGCTGCCGGGCCCGGCGCAGGTTCTGCACCCGGATGAGGTTCGTCACCAGCTTCACCTCCTCCTTCACCGAGTCCATCCCGACCAGCCCGTCGAGCTCGGCGAGCAGCTCATCGAGCGGCCGCGGGGGAGTGAGCGGCTCACTCGGGGCTCCCTGGACACCGGGCTGCTCGGCGTCGCGCTCGATCGCCCCCGGCTGTACCCGACCCGGCGGTTTCGACCCGCTCGCGCGGGTCGCCTCGGTGGGTCCGGTTGATCCGTCCTTCATACGGTGGATGGCGTCGAGGAGCATGCCCCGGTACCGCTCGATGGCCATCAGCTCGGTACGGCTGGTCTGCAGGTCGAGGGATGCGACCGTGAAGCCGAGATCGATGGCGCGCTCGTAGTAGGTGCGGGCGTGCCTCGTGCCGTCCCGGGCATCGACCCCGAGGAGGATCTCGAACATCGTGGACGGCCGTGTGAGAAAGGCGCGCGCCCCGCTGGTCAGCCCGGCCTGCCGCACGTCGGCCGGGGTGGCGTGGATCAGCTGGGTGTCGAGCCGTGATGAGAACGCACCGATCAGCGCCCACAGCTCGTCATCGGTGGCCAGCTCATCGGCGTCGATGAAGGCGCAGCAGAGGTTGTACGCCTCGACGATCACATCCTGCCGGGCGGATGTCGGGTCGCTACCGTCGAGCCGGTCGACGATGGACTCGAGCACGGGGGCGAGCGCCTCGACGAAGGCCGTGACCGCCTCATCGAGACTGGGATCGATCCGCACGGCGGCGAGGTTAGTGGCGGGTAGCCTTGCTGCTCGTGGTGTCCAAGCAGGAACTGACGACGCCGCTCGCGCAGCTGGGACGTCGGGCCAAGCTGGCCTCGCGGGCGCTGGCCCGAGCCTCGACATCGGCCAAGAACGACGCGCTGGTCGCTGCAGCCGATCTCCTGGTGGCCCGCAGCGGTGAGATCCTCGACGCCAACGCGAGCGACCTGGCCCGAGCTCGGGACGCCGGTGTCTCGGCCACCGTGGTCGATCGCCTCACGCTGAACGAGGCTCGGATCGAAGCCATGGCGAGCGGTCTGCGCCAGGTCGCGGCGCTCCCGGACCCGGTGGGCGAGGTGCTCGACGGATGGGTGCGACCCAACGGTCTGCGCATCGAGCGGGTGCGGGTGCCGCTCGGCGTGATCGCCATCATCTACGAGAACCGACCGAACGTCACCAGCGACGCGGCCGGGCTCTGTCTCAAGTCGGGGAACGCGGCGTTCCTCCGGGGCTCCTCAGGGGCGATCAACTCGAACCTCGCCATCACCGGCGTGCTGCGGGATGCGATCGCGAAGGCGGGACTGCCTGCTGACTCGGTGGTGCTGCTCGAGGACACCAGCCATGAGGCAGCGATCGAGTTCATGCGGCTGCGCGAGGTCATCGATTGCCTCATCCCCCGTGGCGGCCCGTCGCTGATCCGGTCGATCCTCGAGCACGCCACCGTGCCGTACGTGATCGACGGGGACGGCAACTGTCACGTCTACGTCGACGAGTCCGCAGACCTCGACATGGCGCTCGCCATCGTCGTCAATGCGAAGACGCAGCGCCCCTCGGTGTGCAACGCCGCGGAGAGCCTGCTCGTCCACGAGGCCATCGCCGACACCTTCCTGCCGAGGGTGGCTGAGGCGCTCGAAGGAGTGGAGCTGCTTGGCGATGAGCGAACCCGTGCCTTGGTGCCCCGAGCGGGGGTGGCGGACGACGAGGCCTACGCGACCGAGTTCCTCGACCTGCGGCTCGCGGTGCGGGTCGTCCCCGACCTCGACGCCGCGATCGACCACATCGCGCGGTTCGGAACCGGCCACAGCGAGGCCATCATCACCCGCTCGCTCGAGGCGGCCGATCGCTTCACCCGGGAGGTCGACGCGGCTGCGGTGCTGGTGAACGCCTCCACCCGCTTCGTCGACGGCAACGAGTTCGGCTTCGGTGCCGAGATCGGCATCTCGACACAGAAGCTGCACGCCAGGGGCCCCATGGGCCTGCGCGAGCTCACCACGGTGAAGTACGTGGTGCGCGGGGCCGGCCAGGTCCGGAGCTGACCCGGGCGGTGGGGGCCCGGTCGTCGGCGCTGGCGGAGGGTCGACCGGGGTCGATCCGCACCCCTCCGCTGTCTTGACCAGCCGGTCAAGAGCGCCGGTAGGCTCGCGAGATGACCTACCGATTCGAGTCGCCGGCGTCCGTGCGCGAGCAGCTGCGGGACGTCAACTACCTCGCCGACGAAGGCATCGCGGGGGTCGTCTACCTCGCCGACCGTCTGCAGAAGCCGGTGCTGGTCGAGGGCCCGGCCGGCACCGGCAAGACGCAGCTCGCCAAGTCGGTGGCCGAGATCCTCGGCGCCCGACTGATCCGGCTCCAGTGCTACGAGGGCCTCGACGAGTCCAAGGCCCTCTACGAGTGGAACTACAAGAAGCAGCTGCTGCGCATCCAGGCTGACCGCAACCTCAGCGAGGGCGGGACGAGCTGGGAGGAGATCGAGACCGACATCTTCTCCGACGAGTTCCTCCTCACCCGCCCGCTGCTCGAAGCGATCCGCGCGGACGACCCGGTGGTGCTGCTCATCGACGAGGTCGACCGGGTCGAGATCGAGACCGAGGCGCTCCTGCTCGAGGTCCTCTCCGACTACCAGGTCTCCATCCCCGAGCTGGGCACGCTCGAGGCCAAGCAGATCCCGCTCGTCTTCCTCACCTCGAACAACACGAGGGAGCTCTCCGAGGCACTGAAGAGGCGGTGCCTCTTCCTGCACATCGACTACCCCGAGCTGGAGCGCGAGAAGGAGATCGTCCTCGCCAAGGTGCCCGACATCACAGAGAACCTGGCCGACCAGGTGGCGCGCATCGTGCGCTCTATCCGCCAGCTGGAGCTGAAGAAGGCGCCGTCGGTCTCCGAGACGCTCGACTGGGCGCGCACGCTGGTGCTCCTCGGCGTCGACGCCGTGACCGAGAAGGAAGCCACCGAGACGATCAACATCCTCCTCAAGTACCAAAGCGACATCGCCAAGGCGGTCAAGGAGCTCACCGACGACAAGAGCGGTGCCCGCCGCCCGCTGGGAAAGGTCGCGCCGTGACCGGGGAGCCGGCGGGGTCGAGGTGAGCGAGGTCGCCATCCCCGGCGTCAGCGGCGCGCCGATGCTCGAGCTGCTCGAGGGTTTCATCCGCGAGCTCCGGGAGGCGGGCCTGCCGGTCAGCCTCACGGAGAACCTCGACGCGATGGAGGCTGTCAAGCACGTCCCGCTCGAGGACCGGGACGCGTTCAAGTACGCGCTCGCGGCCACGCTGGTGAAGAGCAACGCGCACTGGCGGGCGTTCGAGACGGTCTTCGAGGTCTACTTCTCGTTGCGGGGCAGGCGCTACCAGATCCGCCCCGACGCGGAGGAGCCGGCCGAGTTGCCGGAGCCCGAGCAGGCAGAGGCAGCGGGTGCTGCGCAGCTCGCAGGCGCGGGGGGCGACGCGCTCTCGCCCGAGGAGCTTGCGGAGATCCTCTACCAGGCCCTCCTCCACGGCGATGAGGCGCTGATGCGGGCCATCGCCCGCCAGGCGGTGCGGCGCTTCGCCGGCATGGAGCCGGGTCGCCCGGTCGGCGGTACCTACTACCTCTATCGCACCCTGCGGAACCTCGATCTCGACCGCATGCTCGAGCGGCTGATGGAGCAGGTGCACCGCGAGGCACCCCAGCCGCTGACCCCGCTTGAGGAGCGGCTCGAACGGGACGAGTTCGAAGCCCGCATCGATCAGCTCAAGAAGGAGGTCGAAGCGGAGATCCGGCGTCGGCTGGTCGCTGACCGGGGGGTCGAGGCGATGGCCAAGACCCTCCGCAAGCCCCTACCCGAGGACGTCGACTTCATGCACGCCTCCCGGGAGGAGATGGCAAACCTGCGCAAGGCCATCTACCCGCTGACCCGCAAGCTCGCCGCCCGGTTGGCCCGCAAGCGCAAGCACGGGCGAAAGGGCCCGCTCGACTTCCGCGACACGATGCGGCACTCGCTCAGCTACGGCGGTGTGCCCGCGGAGCCGAAGTTCAAGTACCCCCGGCCGGCGAAGCCGGAGATCTTCGTGATCGCGGACATCTCGGGCTCGGTCGCCGCGTTCGCCCGCTTCACGCTGCAGCTCGTCTACGCGATCTCCAACCAGTTCTCCAAGGTGCGGGCTTTCGTGTTCATCGACGGCATCGACGAGGTCACGCGCTTCTTCGAGGGCACCGACGACATCGCCCAGGCGGTGCACCGAGTCAACACGGAGGCCGACGTCGTGTGGGTCGATGGGCATTCCGACTACGGCCACGCCTTCGAGGTCTTCTGGAACCGGTGGGGGCGTGAGATCGGACCGAAGACCACCGTGATGATCCTGGGTGACGCGAGGAACAACTACCACGCGAGTCAGTCCTGGGTGATCAGGGAGATGCGCAAGAAGGCCCGCCACGTCTACTGGCTGAACCCCGAGCCGCGGGCCTACTGGAACACCGGTGACTCGATCGTCGGCGAGTACGGGATCCACACCGACGGGACCTTCGAGTGCCGGAACCTTCGGCAGCTCGAGCGGTTCGTCGAACACCTCGCCTGAGGGCTACCGTCGCCGCCGATGCGCATCACCGTGACCGGTCACGCCGGCTTGCTCATCGAGACCAACCACGGCTCCGTGCTCTGCGACCCGTGGTTCGTCCCGGCTTTCCACGGCTCGTGGTTCGTCTTCCCCCGCAACGATCACCTCGACCGAGAGCGGTTCCGGCGGCCCGACTACCTGTACGTGTCGCACCTCCACGGCGACCACTTCGACGCGCCGTTCCTCACCGAGGGAGTCGACAAGGACATACCGGTCCTCCTTCCCGAGCTGCCCACGCCGGACCTCGAGAAGGCCCTGCGCGACCTGGGGTTCACCAACGTCATCCACTGCCCGAACGGTGAGCGGCTCGACCTGGACGGACTCGAGATCGCGGTGTTCGCTGAGACCGCACCGTCAGACGGCCCGATCGGCGACTCGGCGATCGTCGTCGCGGACGAGACCGCTCGGGTGCTGAACATGAACGACTGCCGTCCGAGCGATGTCGAGGCCATCCGGGCTCTCGGGCCGATCGACGTGGTCTTTCTGCAGTTCTCCGGCGCGATGTGGTGGCCGGTGGTCTACGAGCTGCCGGCGGAGGCGAAGGCCGCAGCAGGTCGGGCCAAGCGGGAAGCGCAGCTCACCCGCGCGGTCGGCTACGCTAAGGCGGTCGGGGCCCGTCACGTGGTGCCCTCAGCCGGGCCCCCGTGCTTCCTCGATCCCGAGCTGTGGGAGCTCAACGACTTCGACCGCGCGCCCGACAACATCTTCCCCGACGCCACGGTCTTCCTCGAGCGGCTCGAAGCCGAAGGTGTCGAAGGTGGCGTGCTCGCGATCCCCGGCACGGTCCTCGAGGTCGATCACGGGTGGGGCTCGCTCGCGGTCTCGCACCCGGTCTCCGACGACGAGCTGCGGGCGATCTTCACCGACAAGCGCGCCTATCTCGAGCGCTACCAGGCTGACTGGCTCCCGTGGCTCGAGGCGCTCAAGCGGGGATGGCCCGAGCCGGGCCCGGATCTGGCCGGCCGTCTGGCGTCCTGGTGGGAGCCGCTGATGGAGCGGGCCCCGAAGACCTGCGCCGCCATCGGCAGGGTCCTGCTCATCCGGGCCGGTGATCAGGAGGTGCTCGTCGACTTCCCGAACGGTCGGGTCCTGCCCTTCGACGGCGTGACCGAGTACCAGTACCGCCTCGATCTCCCCGCGCCGCTGCTCGAGTGGTGCGTCCAGAACCGCGTGGTCGATCTGTCGAACAACCTCCAGCTCTCGCTGCGCTTCCGGGCCTGGCGACCGGGGGAGTACTGCGAGGAGCTGTTCTCGTTCCTCAAGGCGCTCTCACCCGAGCGGGTCGACGTGCTCGAGCGCTCGGTCGCCGCGTCGCACGGGGAGATCGACGAGATGATCCGGTTGGGTGACTGGATGGTGCAGCGCTGGTGCCCTCACCGCCAGGCCGACCTCTCGCAGTTCGGCGAGGTCGCCGATGACGGCTGCACGCTGATCTGCCACCTGCACGGCTGGACCTTCGATCTCGAGACCGGCGCCTGTCACAACGCCACGAACCGGCGGCTCGCGGCGCGCCGAGCCGACTGAGCGCTCGGCTCAGCCTGCGGGCTGCACCCTCGTGTCGGCGCGGCCCATGGGGCGGACGCCGGTGGCGCCGTTGTCCTCCCCATCGATGAGGAACTTCACCTTCTGCACGCCCTGCAGCTCGGTGAGGGTCCACACCACCTGCGCCACCTGCGGCTGTGTGTCGGCGGTCTCGAAGGACCGATCGAGATCGACCGTCACGGTGTCCCCGTCCAGGACCGCGGACCGCACCCGCACCCGGGGCGAGATGCCGGTTCCGAGGCCGAAGAACCGATCGGTGTCGGTCGGTCCCGACAGGAGCTGGTCGAGGGTCGAGGCGAGCACGTCGGGACCCTGGACGAACCGGGGCTCACCCTGGACCAGGCCGGCGTCCGTCAGGAACCACGGTCGGATGGTGAACACCTCCCCGTCGGCGGCGGAGACCGGTGGGGAGATCGACGTGGACGTGGTGGCCTCTAGCGCAAGGGTGGTCGGCGCGGCGGGCGCGGCCGGGTCACCGTTGTCGCACGAGGAGGCGGCGATGCCGGCGAGGAGCGCCAGGACGACGAGGACGCGGTGACGGGTGCTCACGGGATGGTGTCGAGGATGTCGTCCCACGGCGCGAACAACTGGGGCTTGTTGTGCTCCTCCCGCAGCAGGATCCCGAGCCGGCGGCTTCGGGCCAGCAGGTCCCGGGCATGGCGGCCGGGCCACGGGCGCGGAAGCAGCTCGGGTGGCAGCAGCGGATCGAGGTTGAAGCACTCCTGGAACTTGATGCCGATGATCAGCGCACCAGGCAGGAACTCGGCCTCGGTGAGCCGGCGACGCTGTCTGCGCATCTTCTCCAGCTCCTCGGGGATGCCCTCGTAGATGGCGATGAACCGTTCGTAGCGCGCGGCGACCTCGTCGATCGGCCAGAGCTTGGCCGCGATGGCACGAGGGTCGCGCTCACCTCCGATCTCCAGATCGTCGGTCGAGGCGGCGGTCACGTGCTCGGCCACCCCGAGGCGGCGGGCCTCCCGGAGGGCGTCCTCCTGCCAGCGGTGCGGCGAGACGTACAGGCCGTTCTGGATAGCGGCCCCGCCCAGTTCGAGCAGATGGTCTCGGAAGGCGTCACGAGCGGCCCGCTTGGCTTCCGGGATGGCGAAGGCGATCAGACGCCAGGTGCGGTCCCAGCCGCGACCGGCAGCGTCCTGGGCGTAGGCCAGTCGGGCCTTCTCGAGCGAGGCGCTGAGGGCCCGGAGGCCGGCGTCGGTGGCCTGGAACACGGCGTCGCGGCCTTCACCCGTGCGGACGAAGAGCCCCTCGGCCACCAGCCGACGCAGGCACGAGCGCACCTGATCCGCGGTCTGGCCGCAGGCCTCCGCGACCGGGTACAGCTCAGAGGCGAGGATCGTGCCGTCGTGGTGGGCCATGCCCAGCACGAGCACCCGGGTGGGGATCTCCAGGTCGTCTGGTGCCCCAGCGATCTCGTTGGTCGTTCCTGTACCGGTCGTTTCCGCCACGACCGTATGCTGCAGGGACGGCCTCCGCCCCGCAAGTCATCGTGATGACTCGGCAAGCGCGGGTGCTCGTCGGGCGTGGGCTCCGGGTGAGGGGAGCGGCCGCGTGCTGGTCACAGGTGCAGCCCGCACTCCGTCTTGTCACGCCCCGGCCAGCGTCCTGACCGAGGATCGTTCGGGTCGGTGGGCAGCTGCGTGCAGGGCATGCAGCCGATCGAGGTGTAGCCCCGCTTGAGCAGCGGGTTGACGATGATGTCGTGATCCGCGATGTAGCCGGCGACGTCCTCGTCGGTCCAGGTGGCGATGGGGTTGATCTTCACCAGGCCACGCAGGTCGCGCGCCACGATCGGCGCCGTGACCCGCGAGTCGGCCTCGGCTCGCCGCAGGCCCGACATCCACGCCGCCTTCCCCGCAAGGGCCCGGTCGAGCTGCCCCACCTTCACCGCTGAGCAGCAGTTCTCCGGATCGACCTCCCACAGCGCCTGGTCGTGCTTGGGGACGGTCATGATCCGCAGGTTCAGGCCGTAGTGTCGCCGCACGGCCTCGACGGTCTCGAGGGTCTCGGGGAAGTGGTAGCCCGTGTCGATGAACACCACCTCGATGGCCGGGTCGACCTTGACAGCCAGATCGATGAGGACCGCATCGGTCATGGACGCGGTCAGCGCCAGGTGGGGTGAGAAGTTGTCGACCGCCCACTGGATGATCTTGGAGGCGGGGAGACGCTCGAACTCGGTGCTGAGCTCGGCGAGCTCCGCGTCGGTGAAGCTGGGGATGTCGGAGGGTGCTGGCATCGTCGATCGAGTCCTCGAGTCGTTCCTTCCAGGCAGGTCTACGGCCCGCTCGGGGCTCAGGTGGCGCACTCGGATTCGCCGACCTCGGCCACGTAGGGGCCGGTCTCGCCGTAGTCGACGTAGAAGTCAGGGTTCTCATCAGGGGTGGGGAAGTGGTCGAGCTCGGCCAGCTCGGCGGCGATGGCTCTGGCTCCCCCGACCCGGTCGAGCCACTGGCGGAACGTCTCACCCGCGTCGCGCTCGCTCGCGAACCTGCCGACGACGCGCACCGCGGCCTCGGGTGCGTTCTTCGCCGGGAGCCGAAGCGCCTTCTCGCCGAAGTGGATCCGCTCCTCGCCGACGTAGCCGCCGAGCAGCATCTGATAGCCGGGTGCCGGCTTGCCGTGAGCCCGGCGCTCCGCTCCGGAGAAGCCGATGTCGGCGGCGTGGTGCTGTCCACACGAGTTGGTGCAGCCAGAGATGTTGATGCGCACCCCACCGACCTCGGCCAGCCCGGCCGACTCGAGCGCGGTGCCGATGGCGTCGGCCAGGCCGCGGGACTGGGTGACGGCGAGGTTGCAGGTGTCGGCGCCGGGGCAGGCCACCACGTCGCGGGCCAGCTCGGCCCCTGGCTCGGCCATGCCGATGGCCTCCAACCTGGCGAACAGCGTCGGCAGCTGCTGCTCGCTGAGCCCGCGCAGCACCAGGTTCTGCCGGTTGGTGATCCGCACCTCGACGCCGAGCTCCCGGGTGATCGAGGCCAAGGCCCGGAACTGGGCGGAGGTGACGTCGCCCAGGCGCGCGTGCGCGTACGCCGAGACCGTCCCCTTCGCCACGCCGCGCACCACGTTGGCGTCGACCCAGCGTTCGTAGGGCCGGGTGCCTCGGAGCGCGACCGGGGTGCCCTGGCCGACGGCGGTCGGGGTCACCCCGACGGCGACGCCGGCGGGCGCGTCGGAGAGCTTCTGCACCTCCTCGGGGATGCCGCCCGGCCAGCTCGAGGAGGCGAGCAGGTAGCGGCGGGTGGTGAGGATGCGCCGTCGCAGCTCCTCGAACCCGAGGGTGTCGACGAGCCATTTCATCCGGGCACGCAGCTTGTTGTCACGGTTGCCGGCCTGGTCGAAGACCCGGAGGCAGGCTTCGATCGTGGGGAGGAGGTCTTCACGGGGGGTGAACTCCTCGAGGGCCAGAGCAGGGTGGGGGTTCGCGCCGAGGCCGCCTGCGATGTAGACGCGGAACCCGGCTTCGACGCGGCCGTCGTCGTGGGTGCGGGTCGTGGCCACCACGCCCACGTCGTTGAACATCGCCTGACCGCAGTCGGTGCTGCAGCCGGAGAAGTTGATCTTGAACTTCCGCGGCAGTCGCTGGCTCAGCGGGTTGCGGAGGAAGTGCCGGAACGTGGCCTCAGCCCACGGGCTGATGTCAAGCACCTCGTAGGGGCAGGCACCGGCGAGATGGCAGCCCTGGACGTTGCGCACCGTGTCCCCGCAGGCTTCGCGGGTGGTGAGCCCCACGATGGCGAGGTCGCGCAGCAGCGCAGGCACGCGCTCGAGCTGCACGAAGTGGAACTGGATGTTCTGCCGGGTCGTGAGGTGACCCCAGCCGCGGGAGTACTCGTCCGCGATGTGGGCGCACATCTCGAGCTGCTCGGCGGTGATGGCGCCGTAGGGGGCTTTGACCCGCACCATCTGGTTGCGGCCGCCCTGACGCTGCCCGTAGATGCCGTTGTTCAGTCGGAACACCCGGAACACGTCCTCGGGGAGCTCGCCGCGCAGGTAGCGCTCGAGCTGCTCTTCGAACTTGGCGATGTCCGCCGCCATCCCGGCATCGATCTCGCGCTGCAACATCTGGCTCCCCTGGGCCGGAGCGTCGTCGGTCGCTCCGGCAGGTCAAAAGTCGACTATTCTGATCAGGATTTGACCGTATCAATCCCGACCCCATCGGTCAACTTTTTCGGGGCGGCCCTCTCCGGCCAGGTCGCCCCCGGATCTCCGCTCGCCGATGGGGTGGCCGGCCCATCCGGAGCGGAGTCGCACGCCCGGTGCTCCGGTCGTAGGCATCCTGGAGGGGTGAAGTCCGCTCGGTGGGGGTTCAGGCGCCGCGCCCGGTGCTCCGTCCGCCCGCGGGCTCCACGGCATCGGGATCCGCGCCCGCAGCGCTGGGGGACGCCGGGCGCGAGGGCGCGGGGCTCAGCTGCGGAGCAGCTCGGCGACGCGGAACGCGAGGTCGAGCGACTGGCGGGCGTTCAACCGCGGATCGCACATGGTCTCGTAGCGGGTGTCGAGATCGGCGTCGACGATCTCGTCAGCACCGCCCAGGCACTCGGTCACGTCCTCGCCCGTCAGCTCGATGTGCACCCCGCCGGGCCAGGTCTGGGCTGCGGCGTGCGCTCTGAAGAACCCCGCGATCTCGGCCAGCACCGCGTCGAAGTGGCGGGTCTTGCGTCCGCTCGGCGAGGTGAAGGTGTTGCCGTGCATCGGATCACACGCCCACACGACCGGATGACCAGCCTCCTTCACCGCCCTGAGCAGTGGTGGCAGGTTCGCCTCGATCCGGTCGGCGCCCATGCGGGTGATCAGGGTCAACCGGCCGGGCACCCGCTGCGGGTTGAGCGCCTCGCAGAGGGCGAGCACCTCCTCGGGCGTGGCGCTGGGCCCGATCTTGCAGCCCACGGGGTTGCCGACCCCCGACAGGAAGTGCACGTGGGCGCCATCGAGCTGGCGGGTGCGCTCGCCGATCCAGAGCATGTGCGCCGAGCAGGCGTACCAGTCGCCAGTGAGCGAGTCCCTCCGGGTCAGCGCCTCCTCGTAGCCGAGGATCAGCGCTTCGTGGCTGGTGTAGAAGTCGACCGTGTGCAGCTGGGGGACCGACGCGGTGTCGATGCCGCAAGCGGCCATGAACCGCAGCGCCCGGTCGATCTCATCGGCGATCAACTCGTAGGTGCGCCCCTCGGCGCTTGACGCGACGAACTCCTGGTTCCAGGCGTGCACGCGCGCCAAGTCGGCGAAGCCGCCCTTGGTGAACGCTCGGAGGAGGTTCAAGGTGGCCGCCGACTGGTGGTACGCGGTGATCAACCGCTCCGGGTCGGCCTGTCGGGCCGCGGCGGTGAAGGCGATGTCGTTTACCATGTGGCCCCGGAACGACGGTAGCTCGACACCTCCGACGCTCTCGGTGGGCGAAGACCGGGGCTTGGCGAACTGGCCGGCGATGCGTCCCACCTTCACCACGGGGACGCCGGCTGAATACTGCAGGACGACCGCCATCTGCAGGATGACTTTGAGCTTGTCTCGGATCGCGTCAGCCGAGAAGGCGTCGAAGGACTCTGCGCAGTCTCCGGCTTGGAGGAGGAATGCCCGCCCGTCGGCCACCTGGGCGAGCGCGGCGGTGAGGCTCCGGGCCTCGCCGGCGAAGACCAGCGGTGGCAACGTTGAGATGGTCTTGACCACGTGGTCGAGCGCGCCCGGGTCAGGCCAGTCGGGCTGCTGCATGGCGGGCAGGTCCCGCCAGCTGTTCGGTGTCCAAGTCGTCGGGGTCGAGGTCGTCACCAGGTCTCCACGTTGCCGGACGAACCGGCCGGGCGCAACGTCAGCAGAGCTCCCGGCCGGTTGATCGTTCGACGGGTTGGTCAGGCGGCGAAGAAGGCGCTCTCAGGAGCCTGGTCCCGGACGATGTTCATTGCCCGCTTGACCAGGCGGCGAGCGGCCTCGGCCGTGACGCCGAGCTCCTCGCCGACCTCGCGGTAGCTGCGCTTGCGACCGTCGGTGAGCCCGAAGCGCTGCTCGACCGCGTAGCGGGCCCGGTCGTCGAGCACGGAGAGCAGGTCGGTGACCATCTGCTCCTCGGCCCGCGTGATCACCTGGGCCTCCGGACCCGGGTTCGGATCGGGGAGGAGGTCGATGAGCTCGTTGCTGTCGTCGTCACCGATGGTGCGATCGAGCGAGGTTGGCGTCGTCAACCGGTGAAGGCGGGCGTGCTCGTCGTCGAGCTCGTCACCGTCGCCCGAGACCTGACGCAGCGCGGCTCGCAGACTCGCCGAGCGGTCACCGGGCAGGCGGACCAGGCTCGCCTTCTGGTCGAGCGCCCGACCGATGGCCTGCCGGATCCAGAAGGTGGCGTAGGTCGAGAACTTGAAGCCCTTTCGCCAGTCGAACTTGTCGACTGCGTGCTCAAGACCCAGGTTGCCCTCCTGGATCAGGTCGAGCAGCTCCATGCCCGGCGGGAGGGGATAGCGGCGGGCGATGCTCACGACGAGCCGGAGGTTCGCCCGGATGAAGCGGTCCTTGGCGGCCGCCGCCTCGCGCACGGCGCGCTGCAGGTCACGACCCCGCTCGCCGGCATCCAGCCGGGCCTGAGCCTCACGTCCCTTCTCGATGATCTGGGACAGCTCACGCTCCTCGTCGGCGGTGAGCAGCGGCACGAGACCGATCTCGTTGAGGTACTGGCCTACCGAATCGCTCATTGATGATCTCCATCGGGAGCAGGCTCCCGGTGTCGGGTATCGCCCACCGCCGCGTCGCGGACGTCTGGGCGAAGGGGAATGACACACCAGTAAGCACCGCCATTACCCGAAATGTTCCGCTTCGCGCTCGTGACTTCGGTCACCGGAGGCTCCGGCTGCCGTGCGCCGGTGCACCTGGTCGCGCTGGTCTTTCAGACCGCGGCCCTGGAGTGGGTCGGTCCATCGGTCAAGTGTCGCTCCCGCACCGGCCGAGGTCGACCGATTTTGCTGCTCAACGGCGCTCACCACCGTTGGCTTCCACCACCGCTTGCTCCACTCCGCCACCGCAACGGGCCCGGCGTGGAGTCGGCCCTACACTGCGTCCGTGACGACCACGGGCCAGCGGCTGGGGGTGCTCGGTGGGACGTTCGACCCGCCCCACGCCGGACACCTCGTCGCCGCGGTGAACGTGCGTCACGAGCTCGATCTCGACCGGGTGCTGCTCGTGGTGGCGAACGACCCGTGGCAGAAGTCGGCCCACCGGCCCGTGACCCCCGCAGCAGACCGACTGGCGATGGTCGAGGCGCTGGTTCGTGACATCGACGGCTTGGAGGCGAGCTCGATCGAGATCGACCGGGGTGGAGCCTCCTACATGGTCGACACCCTGGCTGAGCTGGCGGCCTCGGATCCCGCCGGGCGACGCTTCCTCATCGTGGGCTCGGACGCCGCGGCCGGCCTCACCACCTGGAACCGGTTCCACGAGCTGCCGACCCTGGCCACCCTCGTGCTCGTGGACCGACCGGGAATCGGGACCACCATGCCCCCCGAGGGGTGGGAGTTCGAGCGGGTGGCGATCCCGAGGCTCGACATCTCGAGCACGGATCTGCGCGAGCGCGCCGCGGACGGTCGTCCTCTCGAAGGCCTCGTCCCGGCCCCGGTCATTTCCGTGATCAGGGAGCGCCGCCTCTATCGTGGAGCGCCATGACCGTGTCGTCACCCAGCGCCGGTTCACCCCGGGGGCGTGGTCGTTGACGGCACCCACGGAGCACGCCGATCGCCCGGCGGTCAGTTCCAGCCCTGACTCCCCGGCAGCGCCGAACCGCTCTGGGGACCGCTCCGACGATGGCTCTCGTCGGGGGGTCCCATCGCGGACGGGTGCCACCAGCCTGTGGTGGCGCTACGGCTTCCCGGGCGTGCTCGCGGCCTGCATCCTCGCGATCCCAGTCCTCGTGTGGACCGGCGGGCGGATCGTGCTCGACAGCAGGGAAGGGCGCCAGATCATGGCCGTCACCGATCCCGCCGCTCCTGGCTGGGAGGCGACCGTCGATCCCACGCCCCTCATGGCGGTCGCCGTCGAAGGTGACCGGGGCGCCCTTGATCACGTCGCGGTGTTCACCCTCACCGGCGAGGGAAGCGGCGGGGTGATCGTGATCCCGCCGACAACCCTGATGCCGGTGCCCGGAGCTCCCACCATGCCGCTCGACGCCGTGTACCAGCTGCGGGGCGCGCAGGAGGTCCGCGCCGGTGTGGAGGCGATCCTCTCCGTCGGCATCCCCGAGATCCGGGTGGTGCGACCCGCGGAGTGGGCTGATCTCACCGCGCCGGTCTCGCCGCTCGCCATCACGAACACCGACCCGGTGACGGGCCCGGCAGGGGAGGTGATCTTCCCCCGGGGGGCGATCGACGTGCCGGCCTCGCGGGTGTGGACCTACATCGGCACCCGCAGCCCCGGGGAGAACGAGCTGTCCCGCATGGTGAGGGTCGGAGCGTTCTGGCGTGGGTGGGTCCAGGCGATCGGCAGGGCACCCGATCTCGGGGCGGCCGTCCCCGGTGAGGTCGACTCGGGTCTCGGTCGGTTCCTGCGCAGCCTGGCCGGGCGGCAGGTGGTCGTGTCCACGCTGCCGGTGGTGCGCTTCCTGATGCCGGACGGCAGCGGCGAGGTCTTCGACGCCATCCGCGAGGAGGTCCCCGCGTTCGTCCAGCAGCTCGTGCCGTTCCCCGCCGGCCCGGAGGGACAACGGTTGCGGCTCCGGGTGCTCGACGGAACCGGTCGCCTGGGGCACGGGCTCGAGGCCGCGAGGTCACTCACCGCAGGGGGCGGCCAGATCGACAAGGTCGGAAATGCCGAGGCGTTCGACGTCGAGACCACCACGCTGACCTACTACGACGACGCGCTGCGCGGCAGGGTCGAGGCGCTTCGTGACGCGCTCGGTGTGGGGGAGCTCGTCAAGAGCGACGCGCTGAACGTCGCGGTCGATGTGACCGTGGTGCTCGGCGCGGACTACGCGGCCGCCCGCACCGGCGACCGTGCAGCCGCCAGCGATGGCTCGGTTGCCGCGTCGAGTGGAGCCGGCGGTGGCTGACGTGTCGCGTCGGGTGCGGGAGGCGCCCGTGGAGGTCATCGAGCACTGGGTGAGGACCGCTGCCCGGGCGGCCTCGTCGAAGACCGACGACGAGACCGTGGTGCTCGAGGTCGGGGAGGTCCTCTCGATCACCACTTGGTTCGTCATCACCAGCGGCCGCAACCCCCGGCAGGTCAAGGCACTGGTGGAGGAGATCGAGGAACAGGTCGACCTGGCGGGCGGGCCGAAGCCCATCAGCATCGAGGGTCTCGACGCCCTCGAGTGGGTGCTCATGGACTACGGCGACTTCGTCGTGCACGTCTTTGTCGAGTCAGCCCGACGCTTCTACGAGCTCGAACGACTCTGGAGCGACGTCCCGAGGCTCGACTGGCAGGGGCCGACCGCCACGGTCAGCGTACCGCAGGCGCCGTCGGGCGGCTGACTGCTCCCCCGATCTGCCGTCATCCCGCAGGTTCAACGACCCCGGGCCGGGTGGAGCTAGCGAGAATCGAACTCGCGACCTCTTCCATGCCATGGAAGCGCTCTACCAACTGAGCTATAGCCCCGTGTGGAGGGGCAACGATACCAGCCGCTTCGCGGCGTTCGAAATCGTCATGGCCCGCCGGGCTGGTTGGCGTTTCGGAACCCATCGGAGTCGAGCTCGACCCTGTTTCGGGCGGTGTGCGGGCCGTCGGTACGATCGGCCCATGCGTGAGCAGCCCGACGACGGAACCGATCAGGGAACCGAGGTGGCGTACCGGCCACAGGTGATCGAGGCGAAGTGGCAGGCCTACTGGCGGGAGCACGGCACCTACGAGGTCGACAACGACGATCCCCGCCCCCACTACTACACGCTGTGCATGTACCCGTACCCGAG
The DNA here is from genome assembly GCA_037478855.1 of Acidimicrobiales bacterium. Lineage (GTDB taxonomy): Bacteria > Actinomycetota > Acidimicrobiia > Acidimicrobiales > Acidimicrobilacustridaceae > Rhabdothermincola. Next base: position 19,973 of record JBBFLY010000010.1, read on the forward strand.
CGGCGCCGCTCACATGGGGCACGTGCGCAACTACACCTTCGGTGATCTGATCGTGCGCTACCGCACGATGAACGGCTACGCGGTGCTCTCGCCCATGGGCTTCGACAGCTTCGGGCTGCCAGCCGAGAACGCCGCCATCAAGACGGGCGTGCACCCCCGGCGGTTCACGGATGAGCGCATCGAGGAGCTCCGGCGGTCCATCGACCGCATCGGCGCGGTGTACGACTGGCGACGCGAGGTGCGCAGCCACGATCCGGAGTACATCCGCTTCACCCAGTGGATCTTCCTGCGGTTCCTCGAAGCTGGTCTCGCGTACCGGCGCAACGCGCCAGTGAACTGGTGTCCGGGCTGTCAGACGGTGCTGGCCAACGAGCAGGTCCTCGCCGACGGTACGTGCGAGCGCTCGGGTGATCCGGTCGAGAAGCGCGATCTCGAGCAGTGGTTCTTCAAGATCACGGACTACGCAGACCAGCTGCTCGACGACCTCGAGGGCCTGGACTGGCCTGATCGGGTCAAGGTGATGCAGCGCAACTGGATCGGCCGGTCCGAAGGCGCGGAGTTCGACATGCCCGTCACCGACGCGGACGGCAACCCCATCGCCGACGGCGCGACCGTGCGGGTGTTCACCACCCGCCCCGACACCGCCTTCGGCATGACCTACGCGGTGCTCGCGCCGGAGCACCCGCTGGTCGAGCGGATCGTCCCTGAGGAGCGTCGCGCCGAGGTCGAGGCGTTCGTCGCGGAGGCCCGGAACGCCAGCGAGGTCGACCGCATGTCCTCGGAGGGCTCGCTCGACAAGCGTGGCATCTTCACCGGTGCGTACGTGCGCAACCCGTTCAACGGTCGGCCAGTTCCCCTCTACCTGGCCGACTACGTGCTCATGAGCTACGGCACCGGGGCGATCATGGCGGTGCCCGCGGAGGACCAGCGTGACTGGGACTTCGCGAAGGTGCATGGGCTGCCGATCGTGCGCACCGTGCAGCCTCCCGAGGGGTGGGAGGGTGAGGCGTACCCGGGCGACGGCCCCCACATCAACAGCGACTGGCTGGACGGCCTCGACAAGCAGACCGCGATTGAGCGCAGCATCGAGTGGCTCGAGCGGGAGGGCATCGGCCGGCGCAAGGTCAACTACCGGCTGCGCGACTGGCTGGTGAGCCGCCAGCGGTTCTGGGGGTGTCCGATCCCCGTCGTGTACTGCCCGACCGACGGCATCGTGCCCGTGCCCGACGAGCAGCTGCCGGTCGTCGCGCCCGACGACGTGGAGTTCCGGCCGACGGGGGAGTCACCGCTGAAGTTTCACGAGGGCTTCTTGCACACCACCTGCCCCCGCTGCGGGGGACCGGCGACCCGTGAGACCGACACCATGGACACCTTCGTCGACTCCTCGTGGTACTTCCTCCGCTTCACGGACCCGGCGAACCACGAGCTGCCGTTCTCCCGCGAAGCGGCTGAGGCCTGGATGCCAGTCGACCAGTACATCGGCGGGGTGGAGCACGCGATCTTGCACCTGCTGTACGCGCGCTTCTTCACCAAGGCCCTAGCCGACCTGGGAGTGGCGCCGAAGGAGCTGCGGGAGCCGTTCTCCCGCCTGTTCACCCAGGGCATGATCCGGCTGGGCGGCGACAAGATGTCGAAGTCGAAGGGCAACCTGGTCGCACCCGAGGACATCCTCGATGTCGAGGGTGCCGATGCGTTGCGTCTCGCCCACCTCTTCGTCGGTCCGCCCCAGGATGACGTCGACTGGGAGGGCGTCGGCATCGAGGGGTGTGCGCGGTTCCTCCAACGGCTCTGGCGCCTCGGGACCGGCGCGGCCCTCCGCGGCGAGCCGGCCGATCGCGCGCCGAACGAGCTGGATGAGCAGATCGACAAGGCGACCCACCGGCTGATCGCCAGGGTCACCGACGAGTACGAGCGGTGGTCCTACAACACGGCGGTGGCTGCGTTCATGGAGTTCACGAACGAGCTGTACCGCTACGTCCAGGCGGAGGAGGGTCCGCGTCGGGCGACGCTCGACGCGGCGATCGACACCATGCTGCTGCTCCTGGCGCCGATGACCCCGCACATCACCGCCGAGCTGTGGGAGCGGCGCCGTGGGGGTCACATCCACGAACAGGCGTGGCCCGTAGCGGACCCGTCGAAGCTCACCGTCGACACGGTGACCCTGGTGGTGCAGGTGAACGGCAAGGTGCGCGATCGGCTCGAGGTGCCGGCGGCTATCGACGCTGCGGAGGCTGAGCGACTGGCCCTCGAGTCCCCGAGGGTCCGAGCCAACCTGGCGGGGCGGGCGCCGAAGAAGGTCATCGCCCGCCCACCCAAGCTGGTCAACCTCGTGGTGTGAGCCGTCTCGTGCTGCGACCCGGGTAACGACACCTCGAGGTGCCGGGTCCAAGCAACATGCTGAGCCTTCTCTCGCGCCTCGAGCGCGCCGCTGACTCCGACGGGACCGTTACCTTCGTCTCCGGTGACACGTCGATCACGATCCCCTGGGCCCAACTCCACGACGAGGCCCGAGCCACCGCAGCGGCGTTGCAGCAGCGGGGCATCGGCCCCGGCCACCACGTCGCCATCCTCGCCCCGACCTCCCGGGCGCTGGTCACCGCAATCCAGGCCACCTGGCTCGCCGGCGCCACCGTCGTGGTGCTGCCTCTGCCGATGCGCCTGGCTTCCATCGAGGAGTTCGTGACCCAGACCCGGCAGCGGGTCCGTCGAGCGGACACCGACCTGCTCCTGATCGATGCCGACCTGGCGCCTTACCTCGACAGTCAACCCGGCGATCCGCCTTCGCTCGGGCTGACGGAGCTGATCGACGAGGGAGCCCGCCTGGGGGCGGAAGCGCACCATCGGCCGGCGGACGATCTCGACGCCCTCGCGATCCTGCAGTTCACGAGCGGCTCCACGTCGGAGCCGAAGGGGGTGATGCTGCCCCAGCGGGTGCTCGGTGCCAACCTCGACGCCTGCATCGAAGCCGGACAGCTGCAGGACGACGACGTGTTCGTCTCGTGGCTTCCCCTGTACCACGACATGGGCCTGGTGGGGATGCTGTCCATCCCCATGACCACAGGCCGCAGCCTGGTCCTCGGTGCACCCCAGGACTTCCTTGGTGCGCCGGCCCGTTGGATGCGGTGGATCTCCGACCACCGGGGCACCGTCACCGCGGGACCGAACTTCTCGTGGGTGCTCGCCACCCGAGCGCTGCGCCGGGCAGAAGGTCTCGACCTGTCGTCGCTGCGCATCGCACTCAACGGTGCCGAGCCGGTCGATCCCCGCACCGTCGAGGCGTTCGTGGAGGCGGGGGCCCCGTTCGGGCTGCGTCCCGGTGCGATCTTCCCGGCGTTCGGGATGGCGGAGCTGGCGATCGGGGGCACGTTCCCCGAGCCGATGCGTGGGCTGCGCACCGACGCCGTCGACCGGCGGGTCCTCGAGTCGGAGCGCTACGCCGCGCCGGCGGAGCCCGGAGCCGAGGGCACCCGGGAGTTCGCGCGCCTCGGGCGGCCCCTGCCCGGGCTCGAGATCCGCATCGTCGACCCCGACAGCGGGCGGCCGCTCGTCGAGCGGGAGGTCGGAGAGCTGGAGATCCGTGGCACGTCGGTGACCCCCGGCTACTACCGGAACCCGGAGGCCACTGCCGCGCTGTTCCGCGACGGCTGGCTGCGCACCGGGGACCTTGGCTACCTGGTCGACGGGGAGCTGGTCCTGTGCGGACGCATCAAGGACGTCATCATCATCGGCGGGCGCAACATCTTCCCCGAGGACATCGAGCGCGCCGTGGCGGAGATCGACGGGGTCCGTGCCGGCAACGTGATCGCGTTTGGGGTGGAGGGCGCGAAGGGCAAGGAGCAGATGGTGGTGGTCGCCGAGACCCGGTCCGATGACCCACAGGGGCTGCGCCGCCAGGTGCACCACCGGGTGATCGAGGTGACGGGTGCTCCGCCCCACGACGTCGTGCTCGTGGTCCCGGGAACCCTTCCCAAGACGTCTTCGGGGAAGCTGCAGCGCAGTCTCTGTCGGGCGAAGTACCTGGGCCAGGAGCTGCAGCCGGTCGCGTGAGCCGCCCGGCTCCGCCGAGCTCGGGCGGTACGCTCGGCGGGCCATGCGCTACCACACGGTGCTGTTCGATCTCGACGGCACGCTCACCGATCCACGCGAGGGCCTGCTGAAGGGGTTCGAGCACGCGCTGGGCACGATCGGCATGACGGTCGACGACCGCGATTCGCTCGAGGTGCTCATCGGCCCGCCGGTGCACGAAGGCTTCGCCCGGTACCTCGGGCTCACCGAGCCGTCGCTCTCCGTGGCGACCGCCGCCTACCGGCAGTACGTGCTGGAGCGCGGCGCCTATGAGAACCGGGTGATCGACGGCGTCCCCGAGCTGCTCGCTGAGCTGTCCGAGGCTGGCCTGTCGCTCGCGGTAGCGACCGCCAAGCCCACAGCGACGGCGATGGTGGTGCTCGACCACTTCGAGCTCACACCGTGGTTCGCGGTCGTGGCCGGCGCCGACTACGAGGGGACCCGGCACACCAAGCGGGACGTCATCGAGCACGCGCTGGCGGAGCTGGGCCTCAGGTCGGGGGCGGGCGTGGTGATGGTCGGCGACCGTGACCACGATGTGATCGGGGCGCGACACGTGGGTGTCGACTCGATCGGGGTGCTGTGGGGCTACGGCCCGCGGGGCGAGCTCGAGGAGGCGGGCGCCGACCACCTCGTCGGCACGGTGGACAAGCTGCGCGAGCTGCTGCTCAGCCCGCCTTGAGCGCGGCGATCACGGGCAGCCAGGTGTCGGGCGCGGTCTTGTAGGGCGCGTAGAAGCTGATCCGGTCGACGACGCCGCCGAAGCGGGCGAGCAGACCCGCGGCGACACCCGCGGGTTCGGCGACCACGGCGAAAGCGTTGAGCACCTCATCGTCGATGAGCTCGCCCATCTCGGCCCACCTGCCCTGCTTGGACAGGGCGTTGAGCTCTGGCTGCAGATCCCCCCAGCCGTGCAGCTCGAGCACCGGTCGGTACGCCGGGGTCGACCCGTAGAACGCGATCTGCTGGCGAACCCCCCTGGCAGAGGCGGCCATCTCCTCCTCGTTCGCGCCCGTCACCACGAACGCGGGCAACGACAGCTCGAGATCGGCTCGGCTGCGTCCGCTCCTGGCCAGCCCCCGATCGAGCGCGGGGAGCGTCACCTCCTTCAGGTACCGCTCGGTCGTGAAGCCGTGGCAGAGCATGCCGTCACAGGTCTCGCCGACGACCTCGGTCATCTTCTCTCCCACCGCGGCGAGGAACACCTTGGGCGGACCGTAGGGGTTCGGACCGGGGTTGAAGAACGGCGTCATCAGGGTGTGGGTGTAGAACTCGCCACGGAAGTCGAGCTTGTCGTCCGTCTCCCAGCTCTCCCAGATGGCCCGCATGGCGAGGATGAACTCACGCATGCGGGCCGCAGGGCTCGACCAAGGCATGGAGAAGCGCTTCGTGATGTGCGGCTTGATCTGCGAGCCGAGGCCGAGCAGGAAGCGACCCTTCGAGTAGACCTGCAGGTCGTAGCCGATGTTGGCGGTGATCATCGGGTTGCGCGCGAAGGCCACGGCGATGCCCGTGCCGAGCTCGAGGCGGGTCGTGTGCTCGGCCGCCAGCAGCAGTGGGAAGAACGGGTCATGGCTGGTCTCGGCCGACCACAGGCCGTCGTAGCCGGCCGCCTCGGCGTCCTTCGCTTGCCCGACGACCTCGTCGAGGTCGAGTGCGATCCCGAGTCCCCCGTCGACCTTCATGGGGTCGCACGCTACTGCGCGATGGCGGCGAAGCTCACCTCGCGCGTCAGTGGTGTACCCCCGCGGTCAGAGCAGCCGTACTAGCCTGACCACTCGATTGCACTCGCCGTGCAAGAAAGGCGGCGCGGGCAGATCGGGGGGCCGAAGGGGGATGGCACCAGGTCAGGGGATCGGCGCGCCGGCACTACGCCGGCTCGCGAGAACCGCCGGACCCGCGGCAGCGATCATCGCCCTCCAGCTGGTCGTCTTCCCGATGCCGGCCGGCGTGCTCTTGGTCGGCGTGGTGCTCGGCCTGCTCGGCGCGCTCGTCGCGGTCGGCATGGCGCTCGTCCACCGGGCCAACCGCATCCTGAACTTCGCGCAGTCGGACCTCGGGTTCGCGCCGGCGGCCCTGGCGGCGAACCTCATCCTCTACTCAGGCTTCAGCTACCTCCTCGGCGCCGCGATCGGGGCAGCCACCGCCGTGGTGCTCGGCGCGGTGGTGGAGCTTGCGGTGATCCGCCGCTTCTTCCGCGCCTCACGCCTGGTCCTCACCGTGGCCACCATCGGCCTGTCACAGCTGCTGGCGGTCACCGCCCTGGCGCTCCCACGCCTGTGGGGCGAGCAGCCCAACACCCTCAAGATCGCGGTCCCGTTGCGCTGGAGCTTCGAGGTCGCGCCGTTGCGCTTCTCCGCCGACCACGTGGTGGCGCTCGTCGTCGCACCACTCGCGCTCGTCGCCATGGCCCTGTTCCTGAGGTGCACCGCCGTCGGCGTGGCCGTCCGGGCGAGCGCGGAGCGGGCGGATCGCGCCAGCCTGCTTGGCGTGCCGGTTCGCCGCCTCCAGACGCTGGTCTGGGCGGTGGCGGCGCTGCTGTCGTTCACCGGGATCTACCTGCGCGCCGGTGTGGTGGGCCTCCCCGCGCTCGGGGTCGCGAGCTTCGGTGCGCTGCTGTTCGCGCTCGCCGCGGTGATGCTCGGTCGGCTCGACGACCTGCCCGCGGTCGCGCTCTCGGCGGTGGCGCTCGGCATCCTCGAGCAGGGTGTCCTGTGGAACAACCCTCGCAACCCCGAGTACGTCTACCCGGTCGTCGCGGCTGTCGTGGTGGTCGCACTCGGGCTCCGCCGCACCAGCACGATCCGTGTGGAGCAGGACGACTCGTCGAGCTGGCGGTCCGCGGATGAGATCCGCCCGGTCCCGCACGAGCTTCGGGCTCTGCCCGAGGTACGGGCCGTCACCTGGGGCGGGCTCGCCCTGGTCAGCCTGGTGCTGCTCAGCGTGCCGGTCTGGATCGAGTGGCTGCCCGGTGAACGGGGTGGCGCGGACCTCCGCAAGGCGGCGGCGGTCGCGATCTTCGGGCTCGTGGGACTCTCGGTCATCGTGCTCACCGGCTGGGCCGGTCAGGTCTCGCTGGGGCAGATGGCCATCGCCGGCTACGGCGGCGCGGTCGGGGCGTTGGCCGCGTCGTCCTGGGGCCTCGACCTCGGGCTCGCAATGCTGGCCAGCGGAATGGCTGGGGGGTTGCTCGCGGTGGTGATCGGCCTTCCGGCGCTGCGCATCCGAGGGCTGTTCCTCGCGGTCGTCACGTTCGCCTTCGCGCTGGCGAGCTCGTTCTGGCTGCTCAGCCCCAAGCACTTCCGCTGGATCCCGGGCGGCCGCTTCGAGCGCCCCGCCCTGTTCGGCTTCATCGACACCTCATCCGACCGGACCATGTACCTGGTGGCGCTCGCCACGCTCGGACTCGCGCTGCTCGCGATCAGAGGGGTTCGCCGCAGCCGCACCGGCCGGGTGCTGCTCGCCCAGCGCGAGAACGAGCGGGCCGTGCAGGCCTACGGCGTGAACCTGACCCGGACGAAGCTGACCGCCTTCGCGCTCTCCGGCGCGACCGCGGCCATCGCCGGCTGTCTGCTCACCGTCCTCCAGCAGCAGTTCAGCCCCGCGTTGTACGAACCCGGTACGAACTTCGGCGTGTTCACCTCGGCCGTCGTCGGAGGGCTCGGATCGCTCGTCGGTGCTCTCCTCGGTGCGCTCTACCTGCAGGGCGGGACGTGGTTCCTTCCGCCGCAGTGGCAGCTGCTGCCCTCGGCGGTCGGTGTGCTGCTGGTCCTCATGGTCTTCCCCGGAGGGCTGGCCGGCGTGCTCTACCGGCTGCGCGACCGATGGTTGCGGTCGGTCGCCCGGCGCCGGGGGATCGTGGTGCCGAGCCTGCTCGCTGACCTCCCGCCCGAGCCGGTACCCCGCCAGGCCACGGCTCGGGCCCCGGCTTCCACCACCGACGGGGCCGTGGGGCGGGCGGCCGATCCCGCTGGTGCGACCCCGGAGGTCGACGGTCGCCCGGTGCCGCTCGACGGTGGCGGCGACCTGGTGGTGGGTGACCACGCCGGGAGGGGATCGTGATCCCCGTCCCACCCCTCGTCCCGCAGGAACAGGGGTCGAGGTGGGCACGGGTCGTCGCGGCCGTGCGTCATCCGGGGCGGTGGCTCGCCGACCTCACCGGTGACGGGCCCGTGTATGCGCTGCTGATCCTCTTCGGCTTCAACCTGGTCGACGAGTTCGACCGCACGGGCTTCGGGCTGCTGCTGCCCAACATCCGCGACCACTTCGGTCTGTCCAACTCCGGCATCCTCTCGCTGGTCGCGGTGGCTTCGCTGCTCGGGCTGGCGTTGCAGGTCCCCATCGCGTGGCTCGCCGACCGCGGGAACAGGGTGCGCCTGATGCTCATCGGTGCGTCGGTGTTCGCCCTCTTCACCGTCGGCACCGGCCTGTCGGTCGCCGTGTGGATGCTGGTGCTCATGCGCGCCGGTTCAGGTGTCGGTCTGGCCACGGTGTGGCCCACGCACAACTCGCTGCTCTCCGACTGGTTCCCCATCGCGGCCCGACCCCGCGTGTTCTCCTTCCACCGGGCCGCCAACGCCATCGGCGCGTTCATCGGCCCGCTGCTCGCGGGTCTGCTCGCCACGTGGGGCGGCTGGAGGGTGCCGTTCCTCGTGTTCGCGGTCCCCACGGTGATCCTGGTGCTGGCCGGGTTGCGGTTGCGTGAGCCGATCCGCGGTCAGCAGGAGCGGGCGGCGATGGGTGCGTCCGCCGAGGCCATCCTCACGGAGGAGGTGCCCCCCTCGTTCGCCGAGGGGTGGCGCATGGTGTGGAAGATCGAGAGCCTGCGCCGCATCTTCTGGGCGCTGCCGTTCCTCGCTGCGTCGCTGATCGGCTACGCGTCACTCGCTGCGATCCTCTACGAGTCCCGCTTCGGGCTCGACGAGGTGCAGCGGTCCTGGATCGCCGCGGCGGCCGAGCCCGTCCAGCTCGTCGGGCTCGTGGTTGGTGCACACGTCGGCACCCGGCTCATCCAGCGGGACCCGGGACTGGTCATCCGCTTCGTCGCCTTCGTGGCCTTCTTCACCGCCGGTCTCGCCGCGCTCTTCGCGCTCGCGCCGTACCTGGCGGTCGCGGTGGGGGTCAACATGGGGTTGGCGGCTGCGCTGGCCATCATCGGGCCGGGCGTCTTCGCCGCGCTCTCCCTCGCCATCCCGCCGCGAGCCCGCTCGCTCGGCTTCTCGATGGGTGCCCTGTTCGTGATCCCCGGGCTGGTCGTGCTTCCGGTGATCGGATGGCTCACCGACACCTTCAGCATCGAGGTGGGGATGGGGGTCATGGCCCCCGTGTTCCTCGTCGGCGGACTCATCCTCGCCACCGCGGGCCGGGTGATCGACCGCGACATCAGACAGGTCTGGACCACCGCGGCCGCCCGCTCCGAGGTGCTCTACGAGCGACGTCAGGGACGGGTCAAGCTGCTGCTGGTCCGCAAGCTCGAGGTCGCCTACGACGGCGTCCAGGTGCTCTTCGACGTCGACCTCGAGATCGATGAAGGCGAGATCGTGGCACTGCTCGGCACCAACGGCGCAGGCAAGTCGACGCTGCTCAGAGCCGTCTGCGGGGTGGTCGAGGCTGACAAGGGTGCCGTGATCTTCGACGGTCGTGACATCACCCACGTGCCACCGGATGAGATCGCGGCGCTCGGCATCACGATGGTGCCGGGCGGCCAAGGCGTGTTCCCGTCGCTGACCGTCGCGGAGAACCTCCGGGTCGCCTCCTGGCTCGACCGCCACCACCCAGGCACGGTCGCGGCTCGCACCGATCAGGTGCTCGGGATGTTCCCCGTGCTGCGCGAGCGGCTCTCGGAGCCGGCGGCCAACCTCTCCGGCGGACAGCAGCAGCAGTTGGCGCTGGCCATGGCGTTCCTCTCCCGGCCGAAGCTGCTCATGATCGATGAGCTGTCGCTCGGTCTGGCGCCCGCGATCGTGGAGCGGCTGCTCGACGTGGTACGGGCCATCCAGGCCCAGGGCACCACGATCATCCTGGTCGAGCAGTCGGTGAACGTGGCGCTCACGATCGCGCAGCGTGCCTACTTCATGGAGAAGGGCGCCATCCGCTTCTCGGGTGACACCGCGCAGCTGCTGAGCCGACCGGACGTCCTGCGCTCGGTGTTCCTCGAAGGCGCGGCGTCGGGCATCGGGGCGGTGGCGGTCGATCCCGCCGGTCGGAGGGCGGCCAGCCCGTCGGCTTCGACGGTGACGGTCGCTCCGGCCCCGGACGTGACGGACCACCGGGCCGTGCTGGCCGGCTCGGCGTCGAGGGTCGTGCCGGCGGAGGGGGGAGAGGAGATCCCCGTCATCGAGACCCGCGAGCTGTGCGTGCGCTTCGGCGGCATCCGTGCCGTCGACGACGTCTCGATCGCGGTCCGGCCGGGAGAGGTGGTCGGGATCATCGGTCCGAACGGGGCGGGCAAGACGACGTTGTTCGACCTGGTGTCGGGCTACCTGCGTCCTTCGAGCGGACTGGTGCTGTTGGAGGGCCACGACATCACCCGACTGGGACCCGATGCCCGCGCCCGACGGGGGCTCGGCCGCTCGTTCCAGGATGCCCGGCTCTTCCCCTCGATGACGGTGGAGGAGACCATCGCCGTGGCGCTCGAACGTTGGGTCGACGTGCGCGATCCGTTCAACGCGGCCCTGCGTCTGCCCGCCTTCCAGGACAGTGAGCACGCGCTGGCGCTGCGGGTCGACGAGCTCATCGAGCTCTTCGGCCTGGGTGCGTTCCGGTCGAAGTTCGTGCGGGAGCTGTCGACCGGCTCGCGGCGGGTGGTCGATCTCGCCTGCCTGGTGGCGCACGGACCGTCGGTCATCCTGCTCGACGAACCTTCGAGCGGCATCGCCCAGAGGGAGTCGGAGGCACTCGCGCCGCTGCTGCGGCGGATCCGTGACACGCTGGGAGCGAGCCTGATGATCATCGAGCACGACATGCCGCTGGTCACCGCGGTCGCCGACCGGCTGATCGCGCTCGATCAGGGTCGGGTCATCGCCGAAGGGTCGCCGGAGGAGGTGCTGGCGCATCCTGATGTCGTCGCGTCGTACCTGGGGGAGTCGAAGGATGTGATCGCCCGATCGGGGGCGAGGAGCAGCTGACCGGCCGTGGCCGGGCGGAGAGGGGGAGCTCGTGCAACCGACGCAGGCACCGCATCGCAGCAGCGTGATGAGGCGCTACGGGCCGCTCGCGGTCATCGTGGTGGTGGTGGCGATGATCGGGGTGATCGCCGTGGTCTCGAGAGGTGGCGGTGACGGGGGCTCCAACGCGTCCGGAGGAGGCACCACCGTCACCTCCGGAGGGGCCGGCAGCGGCGCGCTGAGCTGGAGCGACGCCGAAGCACAGGGCATCACGGACCGGATCGACTGGGGTGAACGTTGCGACACCTCGCGAGGCCGGCTCGCGTACCCGAGCTTCTTCGCTCAGGAGTGCTACGCACCGTTCAGCGGCGACAACGGGGGAGCGACCGCACCGGGAGTCACGGCCGATTCCATCAAGGTGGTCCTCTACCTCACCCCCGAGAGCGACCCGGTGATCGACTTCATCACCAGCGCGATCGCCGTCGACGACACGAACGCGCAGATCGAACAGACTGTGCGCGGCTTCATCGAACTGTACGAGAGCTTCTACGAGACCTACGGGCGCAAGGTGGACCTCGAGGTTTACACCGGTACCGGGTCCTCGGAGGACGAGGTGGCGGCGCGCGCGGACGCAGTCGCCATCGCGGAGAAGCGACCCTTCGCCGTGTTGGGAGGTCCGCTGCTCACGCCCGCGTTCGCCGACGAGCTGGCGGCCCGGAAGGTGCTGTGCATCCAGTGCACCCCAGGTCAGTCTGAGGACTGGTACATCGAGCGGGCCCCCTACGTCTGGGGTGTGGGCAACAGTCCCGAGCAGGGTCGGGCTCATCTCGTCGAGTACATCGGCAAGGCGCTCGCGAACCGCAACGCCGAGTACGCGGGCGACGAGGCGATGCGATCCCGACCTCGACGGTTCGGTCTCGTCTATCTCACCACGAGCGGCGACTCCGACCAGCTCGCGGACCAGCTGAAGAGCGAGCTGGGCGCGTTCGGGGCCACGCTCTCGGAGACGCTCTCGTACGCCAGCCCGATCGATCTGCAGACCTCCGCACCACAGGTGATCGCCAAGCTCAAGCAGGCGGGGGTGACGACGGTGATCTTCAGTGGGGATCCGATCGCACCGCAGCCGCTCACCCGTGCCGCCACCGAGCAGGACTACTTCCCCGAGTGGATCGCCGCCGGTGCGCTCACCGACACCGCGGCGTTCGCTCGGACCTACGACCAGCGGCAGTGGGCCCACGCGTTCGGGGTGAGCAACCTGGCGGCGCGCACCGCACCGGAGCTCTCGAGCTCGTACGGTCTCTACAAGTGGTTCTTCGGTGAGCCGCCGCCGACCAGGACCGGATCGCCGTTGACCATCCCCATGGTGAACCTCTTCTACGCGGTGATCCAGGGCGTCGGTCCGAACCTCACCCCCGAGACGTTCCGCCAGGCTCTGTTCAACGCCGAGCCAACCCCGCGAGCCATCACCCAGCCCACCCTCTCCTACGGCGAGAAGGGCATCTGGCCGAAGACCGACTACCTCGGCATCGACGACGCGACGCTGATCTGGTGGGACCCGGACGCCACCGGTCAGGATGAGATCTTTCGCGAAGGTCGGGGCCTCTACCGCTACGTCGACGGCGGTAGGCGCTACCTGCCGGGCGAGTGGCCGGAGGGTGGTCGACCGCTGTTCCGGGAGGAGGGCACGGTCACCATCTACGACCAGCCCCCTCCGAGCGAGCGGGTCCCGGACTATCCCTCGCCCCGACTTCGCCGCTGAACCCCGACGGGTCCCAGGTGGGTCGGCGCTCGGGGTCCGCCGTGGGCGCGCCGCGGGATCCGGCTCAACGCCGGACGTGGGGTGGGTCAGTCCTGCTCGCGTAGGAAGCGTTCGAGCTCGGCCGCGAGCTCGTCACCGGTGGGCAGCCCGTCGCGGTCGGCGGCCTCCATCGTGTCGACGTGGTGCTCGAGCTGACGCACCATCTCGACGTGCTCCTCGCTGTTCGCCACCAGCGCGTCGAGCCGATCGCGCGTCGAGGCCGCCTCGGCCGCCAGAGCACCGGTATCGAAGCTGAGGTCAGCGATCCGGGCGAGGCCCTCGATGAGCGCCAGCGAGGCTGCGGGATACGGCATGGCCGCGGCGTAGTGGGGCACCTGGGCCCACAGTCCGACGGCAGGGATGCCGACGTCCGCGCAGCGCCGCTCGATCGCCGCGTGCACCCCCGCCGGGACGTCGATCCGCCCGTGCACGAAGCCGACGAGCTCGGCGAGCTCGGAGGACGTGGCGGTCGAGACCAGCCTGGTCGGCCGGGTGTGCGGGACCGGTGCCGGGTAGGCGCCGAGGCCGACGACCAACCGGCTCCCGAACTCGAGCGCCAGGTCGACCACCGCCCGGGAGAATGCCCGCCAGCGGTGGTCAGGCTCCGCGCCGAGCAGGAACAGCGCCTCGTGGCCGTGTTGGTCGGTCGCGGCCCGCAGCTCGATCGAGGGCCAGCTGAGACCGGCGTTCACGCCGTCGACCAGGTGCATCGTGGGTCGGCGAGCGCGATGGTCGAGGAGCGCGTCGCTGTCGAACACCGCGACCGTCTCCATCTCGGTGGACTCGAGGATCGTCGCCAGGGCCTGGGCTGCGCCGAGCCCGGCGTCGATCCAGCCCTCCAGCGCGAGCACGACGACCGGCGAGTCGAGGTCCGGCCGCTCGACCAGCTCGAACAGGCTCATTCCATCCTCCCCGCCGCCTGCCGGGCGGCCTCGCCGAGCGCCACGACCTGCTCGCCGAAGAAGTCGAACGCTGAGCGGTCTCCGCGATCGCCCATCGCGCCACCCTTGTAGCGCGCGTAGACCCCTTCGATGATGCACGCGAGCTTCCAGTACCCGAACGCCACGTAGAAGTCGATCTGGGAGAGGTCACGACCTGACTGCTGCGCGTATCGCTCGAGCAGCTCCGCCTTGCTGGGGAAGCCCGGCGCCGAGGTGGCGGCCGGCAACCCCGAGTGGGTCGGCTCGCCCGGGTCGGCCCAGTACACCTGCAGCAGGCCGAGATCGGCGAGCGGGTCGCCGAGGGTGCAGATCTCCCAGTCCAGGACCGCCACCACCTGGCCGTCGGGCCCGAGCAGGCAGTTGTCGAGGCGGTAGTCGCCGTGCACGATCGTCGCCGGGCCCTGCTCGGGGATCGACGCCATCAGCTGCTCGTAGACCTCGTCGATGACCGGGACCTCCCGCAGCTTCGACTGCTGGAACTGCCCGTACCAGCGCTTGAGCTGCCGTTCGATGTAGCCCTCCCGGCGTCCGAGATCGCCGAGCCCGACCGCGTCGACGTCAACCGCGTGGATGCGGGCGAGGGTGTCGACGAGCGACAGGCCGGCGGCGCGTCGCTGCTCCAGGCGCAGCTGCTCGGCCTGAGCGAGGTCACGCACCACGGTTCCGTCTACGAACTCCATCACGTAGAAGGGTGCCCCGTTCACCGCGGGGTCGTCGCAGAAGCCGACGACCGGTGGAACGGGTACGTCCGTCGGAGCGAGCGCCGAGAGGATCTTGAACTCGCGTCCCATGTCGTGGGCGGTAGCCAGCACCTGCCCGAGCGGCGGTCGCCGCAGGACCCACCGCATCCCCTGGCGGTCGAGGACCCGGAACGTGAGGTTCGAGTGGCCGCCGGTGATGAGCTCGAACGACAGCGGCGGCTGCGCGTCGGTGTGCTGCTCGAACCAGGTCGTCACCCGCTCGGCGTCGATGCCCTCTACCGTGCTGGTCTCACTCACCCGTTCCCTCCGGCGGTCGATCGCACCCCGCTGGCGGAGCACCAGGTCACGCTACCGGTTGCGTGCCTTTCGGTCCTATCGTGGTCGCGCATGTCCCTCGACGTAACCGATTCGAGCTTTGAGAACGATGTGCTGCGGCGCTCGGAGCAGGTGCCGGTGGTCGTCGACCTGTGGGCGCCGTGGTGTGGGCCCTGCCGGACGCTCGGGCCGATCCTCGAGCGGGTGATCGACGAGACGAACGGCGCGGTCGTGCTGGCGAAGGTGAACGTCGACGAGAACCCGCAGGTGGCGGCGGCGTTCCGGGTGCAGGGGATCCCCGCCGTGTACGCCCTGAAGGGCGGGAAGGTGGTCGACGGGTTCATCGGGGCTCAGGGCGAGGCGGCGGTGCGCGAGTTCGTCTCCCGGCTGCTCCCGACGGCCGAGGAGTCCGAGATCGACCGGCTGGTCGCGGCCGGCGACGAGGCGTCGCTGCGTGAGGCGCTCGAGCGGGACCCGGACCACACCGGGGCGATCCTCGCCCTCGCCGAGCTGCTGGTCGGCGAGGGCCGTTCGGGCGAGGCTCTCGAGCTCCTCGCGCGCCTACCCGAGAGCGCGGAGACCCGACGGCTCGCCGCGCTGGCCCGCACCGGTGCGACGAGCGGTGCCGTCGCCGACATCGAGGCCAAGCTCGACGAGCTGCTGGAACGGGTGAAGGACGACGACGAGGCCCGCCGGGAGTACGTCGACCTCCTCGAGGTGCTCGGTCCTGACGATCCGCGCACCTCCCGCTACCGCAAGGCGCTCACCGCGCGGCTCTACTGAACGCTGACCGGTCTGCGGAGCTCACCTCGGTGGGGTGAGCGCGAGCGTCCCGAGCGCGGTGCCCACCAGACGGTCGCCTGACTCGCAGTCGACCTCCACCACAGCGGTCCGCTGGGTGAGCGAACGGAGCCGTGCGGTGGCCCGCAGCCGGCCCGGGCGGACCGGTGCGAGGTAGTTGAGCTTGAACTCCAGTGTCGCCGGCCAGGTTCCCCGAGGCACCAGAGGGAACACCACTGAACCGAGTACGTGGTCCACCATCGACGCCAGCACTGCGCCGTGGGCGGCGCCGAACGGGTTGAGGAGGTGCTCACCCACCTCCAGCTCGGCGACGCACCGACCGGGCACCACCTCGGTGAAGTGGATGCCCAGGTAGGCGGGGATGCCGGTGTTGAAGCCTTCGGGAGCAGCCGAGGCCCGGACCATCGCCTCGGCGATCTCGTGGTCGAAGCGCTCGGCCCACTGCGGTTGGTCGTGCATGGGGGGCTCCGGGTGGTGTCGGTGGATCAGCAGCGGTCAGGCAGTCTTGCTGAGAGCGGACCATCGGTGAAACCGAGGTGGGGGTGGGCCCCCTGGTGACGGGTGTCGTCGGTTGCCGTCCCGCTCCGATCTCCCCACGGCGTCAGCCGGCGAAGGGGGACCTCTTCCCTTCGGCTTCCCTTCGGCCCGCGGCCCGCGTAGGGTCACGGTTCGCTCTTCCCCCCGGGCCCCGTCGAACACCCCGGAGGAAGAGCCGTGGATCCGTCCCGTCCCAACAGTCCGGCTGACGCGCTGGCCGCGCTGCGCGAGACGGTCTCGTCGTTGGAGCACCCGTCGATCGACCTGCGTCAGGTCGTCATGGGCTGGCTGGTCCGTGTCGGCCCGACACGGGCCGCCACGGTCGCCGTCGCGACGGTCGCCGGCGCGATGTGCCTGTGGTGGTGGGTGCTCTCCCCGGGGTCCGGTCTGCTCGGATCCGACGAGGGCTCGGCGGCTGTGCCGAGCACGGTGGTGCCGTTCCAGCCGGACGCCGGCCCCAGCCCCCCATCGAGCGCACCCGCTCCCATCGTCGTGCACGCCGCAGGGGCGGTGACCCGGCCGGGCGTGTACCGGCTCGAGGCGTCGTCGAGGGTCAGCGATCTGCTTGACGCGGCGGGAGGGGTCGGCGCTGATGCCGACGTTGACCGGTTGAACCTCGCCGCTCCGCTCGCTGATGGCGCCCGCGTGTACGTGCCCCGACGTGGCGAACCAGATCCGGGTGCCCCGCTTGCCGTGGATCTGGGTGGCGTTCCCGGCGCTGGTGCATCGCCCGGCTCGGGCGGCAAGCTCGACCTCAACACCGCCACCGCTGCGCAGCTCGAGGAGCTACCCGGCATCGGACCGGCCACCGCAGCGGCGATCATCGATCACCGGGAGCGCAACGGGCCGTTCCGCAGCATCGAAGGTCTGCTCGATGTGCGGGGGATCGGGCCCGCCAAGCTCGAGCAGATCCGCGACGCGGTCCGGGTGTGACGGGTCGGGCCATGGTCCTCTCGGACCGTGCGGCTGTGGCCATCGCCGTCGGGGTGGCCATCGGGGCTTGGTGGTCACCGCGACTGCCCACCGTCGTGGTGGCCGGCGTGCTGGCGGCGGTGCTGGTGCTGCGCCGGCCGTGGACGGTCGTGCTCGCCGCGGCGGTGCTGGCGGCGTGGTTGGGGCAGCGGGCGGAGCAGGCTGCCGACGCCCCGCTCCGGCAGGGTGCGTTCGCAGGTGAGGTCACGCTGGTGGGTGATCCGAGTGAGACGTCCGGCGCGGTCCGGGTTGAGGTGCGGGCGAACGGCAGGCGTGTCGACGCGTGGGCCCGGGGTGCTGCCGCGGCCGCGGTGCGACCCCGGCTCGCGGGCGAGCGCCTGAGCATCCGGGGACGCCTCGAGGCCGATGTGCCGAGCTGGTTGCGCCACCGCCACGTGGTGGGCCGGCTCACGATCGATGAGGTGCTCGACGTGCGCGACGGCGACCCTGCCTCCCGGTTGGCCAACGGGTTCCGCCGGGTGCTCCAACGCGGCGCCGAGGGGATTCCCCCCGAGCAGCGTGCGCTGTTCACCGGTTTCGTCTTCGGGGACGACCGAGGGCAGTCGCCGGCGGTGGCCGATGACTTCCGGGCCTCGGGGTTGACCCACCTGCTCGCGGTCTCCGGCCAGAACGTGGCGTTCGTGCTGGTGGTGGCGTCGCCGCTGCTGACCCGGCTCCCGCTGGGTGGACGGCTGGCCGTCACCTTCGTGCTGCTCGGCCTGTTCGCGCTCGTCACCCGTTTCGAGCCCTCGGTGCTGCGGGCCACGGTGATGGCCGCCCTCGCGGTGACCGCCTCCACGGTCGGTCGCCCGGTCTCCGCGCTCCGCCTCCTCGCGGTGGCGGTGACCGTGCTCGTGCTGGTCGATCCGTTCCTGGTGCACTCATTGGGCTTCGCCCTGTCGGTTGGTGCATCGGCCGGCATCGTCCTGCTCGCCCGACCGATCGCGACGGTGCTCCCCGGCCCAGCGGTGATCCGTGACGCCCTCGCGGTCACGGTCGCGGCGCAGCTCGGCGTGGCGCCGGTGCTCGTGCCGGTCTTCGGTGGGGTGCCGGTCGCGTCGATCCCGGCGAACCTGCTCGCCGAACCCGTGGCCGGACTGGTGATGATGTGGGGGCTCACCGCGGGGTTCGTGGCCGGGTTGCTTGCTGATCCGGTGAGCGCCCTGCTGCATCTGCCCACCCGCCTCGGGCTGGGTTGGGTGGCCGCGGTCGCTCGCGCCGCCAGGGACGTGCCCCTCGGCGAGCTCGATCTGCCTCTCATCGGGCTGGCAGCCGCCGCGGGCGCGATCGCCGGGCTCGCCCGCCGTCGCGGCCGCACGACGCTCGCCATCCTCGCGGGCGTGGCGGTGCTGGTCGTGATGCTGGTGCCCAGTCTCCGGCTCCGGGAGTCGCCGCCGGTTCGGGCCGAGCTCGCGGGGGTGGGCGAGCTGTGGCAGGTCCCCGCGGCGGGTGGCAGGGTCGCCGTGCTGCGGATCGACCCGGACGCATCGCCTGGTCGGGCGCTGGAGGCGGTTCGGCGCGCCGGGGTGCGGGAGCTCGACCTGCTGGTCGTGCCCTCGGGTGGTTCCCAGGCGTCGAGGCTGGTCAGCGAGCTCGGCCGCAGGGTGCGGCTGTCGCAGATCTGGGCGCCCGACGGGCATCGGGTCCCTGGTGCGCTGGTCCCCCGACCCGGTGTGGTCATGGCCCCCGGTGGGTTGCGGCTGGAGGTGCGGTCGGTCCGACCCCGACTCGACGTCGTCGTCGCGGTCGACCCCCAATCGCCCCGGTGACGCCGCGCGCTCCCGGTGTAGCGTCCGAGGTCATGGAGCTGGCGCTGGGCCCGTACCGCTACGACGTGACCAGCCGGGCGCTGGTCATGGGGATCCTCAACCGCACGCCCGACTCCTTCTTCGACCAGGGCGCCTACTTCGCGTTCGACGAGTTCCTGCGCAAGGCCGAGCAGCTCGTCGCGGACGGTGCCGATCTGCTCGACGTGGGTGGGGTGAAGGCGGGTCCCGGAGCGGAGGTCTCGGAAGCGGAGGAGCTGGACCGGGTGGTCCCGGCGGTGGAGGCCCTCAAGCAGCGCTTCGAGGTGCCCCTGTCCGTCGACACCTGGAGGGCGTCGGTGGCGCGGGCTTGCTTCGAGGCGGGCGCCGTGGTCGGCAACGACATCAGCGGCTTCGCTGATCCGGACTACCTGCCGGTGTGCGCCGCGGCCGGGGCGTCGGTGGTCGCGACCCACATCCGTCTCGCACCCCGGGTGCCCGACCCCGAGCCGCACTACGACGACGTGGTGACCACGGTCTGCGAGGTGTTGCGCGACCGTGCCAGCCGAGCCGAGCGGGCCGGGATCCCCCGCGAGCGGATCATGGTCGACGCCGGACTCGACCTCGGCAAGACCGAGGAGCAGTCGCTCACCTTGCTGCGCGCCTCGGACCGGCTGGCCGCGCTCGGCTACCCGGTGTTCCTCTCGGCGTCGAACAAGCGGTTCCTCTGGAAGCTGCTCGACGTCGATCGCACCGGAGCGTGGGCCGGCACCGTCGCAGCCCACGCTCTCGGCATCGGTTTGGGCTGCCGGGTGCTGCGCGCCCACGACGTGCGAGCGGCCCGGCGGGTGGCGGACGTGATGGCAGCGGTGCTCACCGCAGCGTGAGCTGCCGATGAACGTCGATCTCAGCGCACCGGCGTTCCTGGTGAAGGGCACCGACGAGGTGCTGCTCGCCCAGGCGGTCGGCGACCTCATCCACGCCCTGGTCGGAGACGGTGACCGCGCGCTCATGGTCGACGAGTGGGAGGCCTCCCGCTATGACGCCGGCGACGGACCGGACCTCGCCGGGGTGGTCGATGCGGCGCAGACCCCACCGTTCCTCACCGGTCGGCGGGTGGTGGTAGCCCGCCATCTGGGGATGTTCGGCACCAGGGACGCGATCGCGCCGCTGGTGGGCTACCTGGCGGCCCCGCTCGAGACCACCTCGTTGGTGCTCGTCTGGGAGCGCGACCCCCGGCCGGGCGCGAAGCTCCCCGCGGTTCCCAAAGCGCTGGTCGACGCCGTGCGGTCCGCCGGAGGCGTGGTGATCGAGACCGCGGTCGCGGACCGTGAGAAGGAGCGGATCGCCTGGATCGACCAACAGGTCGCCTCCTCGCCCGTCACGCTCGACGCCGCGGCCAGGCGCCTGCTGGTCGAGCACGTGGGCGGGGACCTCGGGCGGGTGCGCTCGGTGCTCGAGGCCCTGGCGTCCACCTACGGTGTGGGGGCGCGGCTCGGCCCCGACGATCTCGTGCCCTATCTGGGCGGCGCGGGGGAGCTGCCCAGCTGGGAGCTCACCGACGCGATCGACCGCGGTGACATCCCCGCCGCCCTCGACCGCCTGGGCCGCATGCTCGCCGCCGGTCGTCATCCGCTGCAGATCATGGCGATCCTCCATGGTCACCTGGAGCGGATGCTGAGACTGGAAGGCGCAGGGGTGCGTGACGAGCGGCAGGCAGCGGAGCTGCTCGGTCTGCGCGGCGGCAGCACCTTCCGCGCCCGCAAGGCGCTCGAGCAGTGCCGTCGGCTGGGTGCCGAGCGTCTGCACGAGATGGTGCGGCTGCTCGCGGAGGCGGATCTTGATCTGCGTGGGGCGAAGGCCTGGCCCGATGAGCTGGTGATGGAGGTGCTGGTGGCCAGGTTGGCCGGGCGCAGCCGGCGCGCGCCGTCGCGCCCGGCCGCGGGTTCGGGCAGGCGCTGAGGCGCCGGGGTCTCGACTATCGTGGCTCGGTCCCACACCCTCGAGGAGCCGTGACCTCTCCCACCACCATCCTGCGCAACGCCCTGCGGCCCGGGTACTGCACCACCATGGCCGACAAGGTGCTCACCCGGATCACCGATCGGAGACACTCGGGCACGCGAGAGGCTGCGACGGCATGGGCTGCTGAGCGCGCCGAGCCCTCCGCCTCGTTCGCGGCCCGGGTCGATCCCGTCATCTGGGAGGACGCGCAGCGCTTCACCGCTCAGCTCGAGCGGATCGCCGCGGAGCGCCTCGGCTCGTTGCGTGAGCGGGGCGTGGTGCTCGGCGGAGGTGGTGACTACGGGCTTCTCTATTTCCTCACCCGCCTGCTGCGCCCCAGCGTCGTGGTCGAGACGGGTGTGGCGGCTGGCTTCTCCTCCCAGGCCTTCCTGCGTGCGCTCGCCGACAACGGCGATGGGGGACGCCTGTGGTCGAGCGACTTCCCGTACTTCCGGCTCGAGAACCCCGAGCAGTACGTCGGACTGCTCGTCGATGACGAGCTACGGCCCAACTGGCAGCTGTACCTGCGTGGTGACCGGGTCAACCTGCGGCGCATCCTCGCCGAGGTCGACCACATCGACCTGTTCCACTACGACAGCGACAAGTCGTACCGGGGTCGTGCGTTCGCACTGGGCAGGGTGCGCCCACGGCTCAGCGTCCGCAGCCACGTGGTCTTCGACGACATCGACGACAACAGCCACTTCCGGGACTTGGTCGAGCGGACCGGCGCGCCCTACCGGGTCTTCGGGTTCGGCAACAAGTACCTGGGGCTGATCGGCGAGCTAGCCGAAGCCTGAGCGAGCTGGCCAGCGTGGGCGCCGCACGGCTGGCTGACAGCGGGCGGAACGGCTGGCTGACAGCGGGCGGATCTGGGAGGCTGGGGGCGGATCGGGGAGGCGCTGGGCCCTCAGCCGGCTGACGCGGCCCGCAGCTTCTTCATCAGGCGGGACTTGCGACGGGCGGCCTGGTTCTTGTGGATCACGCCCTTCGCAGCCGCCTTGTCGAGCTTCTTGATGGCGATCCTGGCCAGCTCCTCGACGTCGTCGCGACCCTCCTTGGCGGCGGCGAGCGCCGTCTTGGTGCGCGTCTTGAGCTCGGAGCGCACGGCCTTGTTGCGAAGGCGTCGCTTCTCGTTCTGTCGGTTGCGCTTGATCTGGCTCTTGATGTTCGCCACGGTCTACCTGCGTTGCTCGATGCGACTGGGGCCTCCGGTCGCGACCCGACCGGTGTTGCCTGCGGTGCTGTGTGACCGGCCCGAACCTGCCGGTCGGCACGGAGGTGCAAGGGTAGCCGGTCCGGCCCGGCTCGTCACAACCGAGCCGACCTGCCCACCCCAGCCGCTACGCTGAGCCGTCGCGCCCACGGCCGGCCGGCCGTGGGCGATCCCGCGACGATCCTTCCGAGACGGCGAGACGGAGCCCCCGGACACGTGGCCAGCCTCGAGCGCTTCCGCAACCTGTGCATCATCGCCCACATCGATCACGGCAAGAGCACGCTCGCGGACCGGATGCTCGAGCTGTGTGGTGCGGTCGACCCGCGCGAGATGCGGGCGCAGTACCTCGACACCATGGACCTCGAGCGCGAGCGGGGCATCACCATCAAGCTCCAGAGCGTGCGCCTCGACTGGCGGGACCACGTGCTCAACCTCATCGACACACCGGGTCACGTCGACTTCGGCTACGAGGTGTCACGGTCGTTGGCGGCCTGTGAGGGGGCGATCCTGCTCGTGGACGCGTCACAGGGCATCGAGGCTCAGACCCTCGCCAACTGCTACCTGGCGCTCGAGCACGACCTCGAGATCGTCGCCGCTCTCAACAAGATCGACCTCCCCGCGGCGGAGCCCGACCGCTACGCAGCGGAGATCGAGACCGTGCTCGGCATCCCCGCCGACGAGATCCTCCGGTTGTCCGCCAAGACCGGCGAGGGGGTTCCGGAGCTGCTCGACGCCGTGGTCGAGCGGATCCCTCCACCTCAGGGTGATCCCGACGCACCGCTGCAGGCGCTGATCTTCGACAGCCACTTCGACCAGTACCGCGGTGTGGTCAGCTCGGTCCGGGTGGTCAACGGCACGCTCAACACCGGCAGCAGACTGCTGTTCCTGCAGGCCGGAGCCACCCATGACGCGGATGAGGTCGGTGTCCGCCGACCCGAGCCGACCCCGGTCGGGAGCCTCAGCGCGGGCGAGGTCGGCTACCTCATCGCCGGCATCAAGGACGTCGGCGAGGCCCGATCCGGTGAGACGGTCACCGAGGCCGCCCGCCCCGGGGAGCCGCTCGCCGGCTACCGGGAGCCCAAGCCGATGGTGTTCTGCGGCCTGTATCCCATCGATGGCGACGAGTTCCCGGCGTTGCGCGACGCCCTGGAGAAGCTGCGGCTCAACGATTCGAGCTTCACGTTCGAGCCGGAGAGTTCAGGCGCCCTGGGGTTCGGCTTCCGGTGCGGCTTCCTCGGCCTGCTGCACATGGAGATCATCCGGGAGCGGCTCGAGCGTGAGTTCAACCTGAGCCTCATCGCCACGGCACCGTCGGTGGAGTACCGAGTGTGGCGCACCAACGGTGAGGAGCTCGTCGTCGACAACCCCAGCGACATGCCCCCCCAGGCCGAGATCGAGCGGATCGAGGAGCCGTACCTCACCGTCACCATCCTCACACCCACCACCTACACGGGCACGCTCATGGAGCTGTGCCAGAGCCGGCGGGGTGAGATGCGCAAGCTCGAGTACCTCTCTCCCGAGCGGGTGGAGCTCGTCTACCGCATGCCGTTGGCTGAGGTGGTGGTCGACTTCTTCGATCACCTCAAGAGCCGCACCCAGGGCTATGCGAGCCTCGATTACGAGCCTGCCGGCTACGCCCCCGCGGATCTGGTGAAGGTCGACATCCTGCTCAACTCGGTGCCGGTCGACGCGTTCAGCACCATCGTGCACAGGGCGAAGGCGTACGACTACGGGCGACGGATGACCGAGAAGCTGCGGGAGCTCATCCCGAGGCAGCTCTTCGACGTGCCGATCCAGGCGGCGATCGGCGGGCGGATCATCGCCCGCGAGACGGTCAAGGCGAAGCGCAAGGACGTGCTCGCCAAGTGCTACGGGGGTGACATCACCCGCAAGCGCAAGCTCCTCGAGCGCCAGAAGGAGGGCAAGAAGCGCATGAAGAACATCGGCCGGGTCGAGGTGCCCCAGGAGGCGTTCATCTCCGCCCTCCGTCTCGAGGAGTGAGAGGCGGGACGCCGTGGGCGCTTGCATCGGTTAGCACTCGGTATCATCGAGTGCTGACACAGCAGGTGGAGCCAGGCAGCAGACCATGCTCGACGAACGCAAGGCCAACGTCCTGAGGGCTGTGGTCGAGGAGTACATCGCCACGGCCCAGCCGGTCGGCTCCGGGCATGTGACCCGCGCGCCCGGCATCAACGTCTCCGCTGCGACGGTCCGCAACGACATGGCCCTGCTCGAGCAGGAGGGCTACCTGTACCAGCCCCACACCAGCGCGGGTCGGGTGCCGACCGAGAAGGGCTACCGCTTCTTCGTGGACAGCCTGACCACCCCCGGCAGGTTGGGTGGCGCCGAGGCTCAGCAGGTGCGCAACTTCTTCGCCCACGCCCACGGCGAGCTCGAACGGATGCTGCAGGACACGAGCCGGCTGCTGTCGAGCCTCACCGCGTACACCGCGGTGGTCGTGGGTCCGCCTCACGAGGCGGCCACGGTGCGCTCGGTCCAGCTCGTGAGCCTCACGTCGACGGTGGTGCTCGTCGTGGTCGTGCTCTCCAACGGCGTCATCGAGAAGCGCACGATCGACCTCGCCGCTGAGACCGATGAGGCGGCGGTCGCCGACGCGGGCCGACGGTTGTGCGAGCTGCTCGTGGGTCGCCCGCTCACCGAGGCTGCCAAAGTCGATCTGACCGAGCGCGACTCGGCTGATCCTCTGCTCGTGGCGGGGCTCCGGGCGCTCGGCGACGAGCCGCCGGAGGAGCCCGACGTCTACCTGGCGGGCACCTCGAACATGGCGGCGGCGTTCGACGCGGTGAGTACGGTCCAGGAGATCCTGCGGATCCTCGAGCAGCACTTCGTGGTCGTGTCGCTCCTGAAGGACGTCCTCGACCGGGGCCTCAGCGTGGCGATCGGCACCGAGACCGGCGTGCAACCGCTGAGCGACTGCTCAGTGGTGGTGGCGCCCTACGAGGTCGACGGCGAACCCCTCGGTTCGATCGGCGTGCTCGGTCCCACGCGCATGAACTACCCGCAGGCCATGGCCGCAGTCGCCGTGGTCAGCGAGCGCCTCGGTCGGCGACTGAGCGAGGGCTGAACGGTGGCAGCCGACCTCTACGAGCTGCTCGGCGTCTCCCGCGACGCGTCGCAGGAGGAGATCAAGCGGGCGTACCGTCGACGGGCTCGGGAGCTGCACCCCGACGCGAACGGAGGGGATCCCGAGGCGGAGGCCCGCTTCAAGGAGGTCGTTGCGGCCTACGAGGTCCTGAGCGACCCCGAGCGGCGCCGCCGGTACGACCTCTACGGCACGACCGGCTCGCAGGCCGATGTGGGCTTCGGCGGCGGCATCGGTGACATCTTCGATCTGTTCTTCGGCGGGTCACCCTTCGGCGGGACCGGGGCGCCGGGAGGGCCACCGCGAGGTGCCGACCTCGAGGTGGTTGTCGACGTGACCTTCGAGCAGGCGGTGTTCGGCGCGAACGTCCCGGTCTCGGTGCGCACCGCGGTGCCGTGTGCAGCCTGTGAGGCGACCGGAGCCGATCGGGGCAGCCTGCCCGAGCGCTGCCCGGACTGCGGAGGTACCGGCCAGGTCCGGCGTGTCCGCCAGTCGATCCTCGGTCAGATGATGACCGCGAGCAGCTGCGCCCGCTGCGGCGGTCTGGGCACGGTCATCCGGCACCCGTGTCCCACCTGCGGTGGGGAGGGCCGGACGCTCGAGGACAAGACCTACCAGGTCGAGGTGCCGGCAGGGGTCGACACCGGGGCCACCCTCCGCCTCACCGGACGCGGTGCGGCCGGTCCCCGGGGTGGTGGCATCGGTGATCTCTACGTCCACGTCCGCGTGCTCCCACACGCGCGCTTCACCCGGCAGGGCGATGACCTCCACGCGGACCTGCACATCTCGTTCACGCAGGCCGCGCTGGGTGCGCAGGTCAGCTTCGAGACGCTCGACGGCGAGGAGGTCCTCACCATCGCACCAGGAACCCAGTCCGGCGAGGTCCTCCGCCTGCGTGGTCTCGGCGTCCCCCATGTCAAGGGTCGGGGCCGGGGCGATCTGTTCGTGCGCATCCTCGTCGACACGCCCACCGACCTGAGCGCCGAGGAGGAGGAGCTGCTCCGCGCGTTCGCCGAGCTGCGCGGTGACGAGGTGGCTCCGCCCCCGGGTGGTCTGCTCTCGAGGATGCGCTCCGCGTTCAAGTAGGGAGCCAGTTGTCCGAACCGGGCCACGCCGCCCTCGATCCCCCCGCTGGTCCACCGCTGGTCTTCGTCGCCGACCTCCACCAGCCCACGCTCGACGCGGACGATCTGCACCATCTCGCCCGTGTCCTGCGGGTGCGTGAGGGTGCACTCTGCACGATCTCGGACGGCCAGGGACGCTGGCGGGCCGCCCGGTTCGCTGCCGAGCCGGATCCGGTCGGTCCGATCGTGGAGGTGCCGCCTCCTAACCCACCGCTGGCCATCGGGTTCGCGCTGCTGAAGGGCGATCGGACCGAGCTGGTGGTGCAGAAGCTGACCGAGCTGGGCGTCGATCGGATCGTCCCGCTCATGACCGATCGGACCATCGCCCGTCCGGATCCGGCCCGGGCGGCCAAGCTCGTGGAGCGCCTCCGTCGCATCGCGCGGGAGGCCTGCATGCAGAGCCGTCGCTGCCGCTTCCCCCGGATCGAGTCGGTCACCCCGTTCGACGAGGTGGTGGGCGAACCCGGCGTAGCCCTCGCCGACCGGGCCGGCGAGTCGCCCGACCTTTCGCACCCCTTCGTGCTGGTGGGCCCCGAGGGGGGTTGGGCGCCGCGGGAGCGGGGGATGGCTCCGCACGTCGTGGGTCTCGGCCGGCACGTGCTGCGGGCCGAGACCGCCGCGCTGGCCGCCGGCGCGCTGTTAGCCGCTCTGCGGGAGGGACGCCAGCCGGAGTCGTGAACGGGTAGGTCGGTTGTCCTAGGAGGGCACGCAGCGTAGGCTTACTCCGGCGATGCGCCACGGAATGTGGTGTCGGCGAATGTGGTGTCGGCGACCTCCGGCCCGCCAAGGCCGCCCAGCTACGGCGTCCTCCGGGGTCGGTCCGGGGCACGGCAGCACGTGGAGCGCGCGGGCCGGTCAGCCCGGTTCGCGACGAGGAGAGGGAGTACGGGCATGACCAGCGATCCCGGTGAGGTCCCGACCAGCTACAGCCGCAAGGTCGGTGAGCGTCTGCGGGCCATCCGCCGACAGAAGCGCCTGTCGCTCCAGGAGGTCGAGGCGGCCTCCCAGCAGGAGTTCAAGGCCTCCGTGCTCGGCGCGTATGAGCGAGGGGAACGAGCCATCTCGGTTCCCCGCCTGCAACGATTGGCCCGCTTCTACAACGTCCCCGTGGACCAGCTGCTCCCGCCCGACGAGGGTCCGGGGTTCCCCGGATCTCAGCGAGCGCCCATCGGTGGGACCGACACCTCCGTCACGATCGATCTGCGCCGGCTGGAGAACCTCAGCGGGCCGGAGGCAGAGATGCTCAACCGGTACCTCACGATGATCCAGGTGCAGCGGCAGGACTTCAACGGGCGCATGCTCACCATCCGCCGTGAGGATCTGCGGGCGATCGCGTGCATCCTCGGAGTGGGCGTCGACCACGCCTCGGGTCGGCTCGAGGACCTCGGTCTGAGCCTCGGGGCTTGATCTCGCCGGTCCCCCAGTCAGGCGCTCCCCGCGGGTCGGGCGTCTACGTCCACATCCCGTTCTGCGCGTCCCGCTGCGACTACTGCGCGTTCGCCACCTGGACCGACCGGGGTCATCTGGTCGGGAGCTACCTCGACGCCCTGGTCGTCGAGGTGCAGCGGGCTGTGGCCGACGGGCTGTCGCCAGCTTCGACGGTCTTCGTGGGTGGAGGAACCCCGTCGTACGTGCCGCCTGAGGGTCTCGCCCGGGTGCTCGATGCGATCCCACGCACGGGCGATGCCGAGGTCACGGTGGAGTGCAACCCTGACGACGTCACGCCCGCGCTGGTGGAGGTGCTGGCCGATGCGGGCGTGAACCGGCTCTCGCTCGGGGTGCAGTCGATGGTGCCGCACGTGCTGCGGGCACTCGGCCGATCACACGCCCCGGAGTCGGTGCCTGCCGCGCTCGACGCCGCCCGAGGCGCGGGGATCGCCAACGTCAACCTCGACCTCATCTACGGCGGCGCGGGTGAGTCGCTCGCGGACTGGCGGGCGACGCTCGACGCGACGCTTGCGCTCGAACCCGAGCACGTCTCGGCCTATGCGCTGACCGTCGAGCCCGGTACGCCGCTGGCGGCGGATGCGGCCCGCCACCCCGACGACGACGATCAGGCCGACAAGTACCTGCTCGCCACCGAGCTGCTCGGTGCCGCGGGCTACGAGTGGTACGAGATCTCAAACTGGGCTCGGCCAGGCCGGAGGTGCCGGCACAACCTGCTCTACTGGTCCCAGGGTGACTACCGGGGCTTCGGATGCGCGGCCCACTCCCACCGGGGTGGTCGACGCTGGTGGAACGTGCGCACCCCCGAGCGCTACATCGAGGCGATCCGAGCCGGGGTGAGCCCCGAGGCCGGTGCGGAGCAGCTCGACGCCGAGGCTCGTCGGATCGAAGGGCTCCAGCTGGCCATTCGCACGGTGACGGGTGCGCCACCCGACGCGCTCTCCGATGACGATCTCGGTGACCTCGCCGGTCTGGTGACACGGCGGGACGGGCGCCTCGTGCTGACGGAGCGGGGACGTCTCCTCGCGAACGAGGTGGCGGTCAGGCTCCGGTGAGCGGCGGTGGGACCGGGGGGAGCTCGAAGACCTGACCCGGGAGGATGAGGTCCGGGTTCGCCGGGACGACCAGGCGGTCCTGGTTGCGGGCGACGAGCGAGTCCAGATAGGCGGCGGTCTCCGCATCGGTCGGGGGTCGGGACCACGCCTCCGCGAGGGTCCGGTGGGCGATGCCCCAGAGGTGCTCGCCGGCTGAGACCGTCCAGGATCCCGGCCCGGTGGCGCTCACCTGTGGTGCCATATGGGAGCCGGCGTCGGCCGCGCCGGGTGCCTCGGGTCGCGAGGAGCGCCCGTCCTGCTCCGCGGAGCTGTGCTCCCCGAGCGCCCGCATCACCGGAGGTGCGCTTCGGATGGGGTCGGCGGTCTGCCCGGCTTCAGCCGGGTGGTGATCGAGCAGGCGCATCACCACCGGTGAGGGCGCCGGGGAGGCGCCGGCGGTCGCGGTGCTAGCTGCCAGAGCGAGGCCCACTCCGACGCTGCCGTGCAGGAGACGGCGCACCCAGGGGATGGTGATGAGGTCGGCCGCGGCGACGAGCGTCGGGACCTGCGTCAGTCGTGCGAGCAGCCCCAGGCAGACGGTCACGAGCAGGTAGGCGCAGCAGGCGAGGCTGAACAGCCTCGCGGACGCCATCGCGGCGACGAGCGGGCCGCGCTCATCGAGCCAGGCGGTCACGGAGGCCGGATCGACTCGCCCGGGCCCGGGAAGCGCGCCGCCCGCCGCGAGCAGGACTCCGAGCTGGGCGCCGAGCGCGAGCAGCCAGAGCATCACCCGCCACCGGCCGAGCCATCGGGGGCTCATCGGCGTGCTCATCGGACGACCGGCGGGAGGGGGATCACCCGGCCATCAGCGAGCACCCCTGCCAGCCTGGGGCAGTCGCCCTCGGCGACCGTCTGCAGATGCGCCCCGGGCGCCAGCTGGGTGAGCGGTCGAGCTTCGAGCTCGGCGCCCTCCTGCGCCCACCCGTCGAAGACGAACACCTCGCCGGTGGCTGGTCGGAGGAGGGCCGCCCGCAGTCGCCCGTCGCACCCCCAGTCACCGACGAGGACCTCGTCGCCCGGTGCGCCGATCTCGTACCGACGTCCCTCGACGGTGACCACGGGTGGGTCCGCCGTCGGTGCTGGCTGGTCGGACTCCCGTCCGGGGCTCGCCGGGGGGTTCGAGGGGGTGGTGCCGGGCCTGAGCCGATCCCCGTCGGTCGTCGGGGCGTCGGGCACCGGGAGGTCGGATACCGGCTCGTTGGAGACCGGCTCGTTGGAGACCGGCTCGTTGGAGACCGAGGCATCGATCCCGGTCGCGGTCGCGTGCGGAGGTGATGCTGTCCCGCCTGAGAAGACGCCGAGGGCGAGCGCGACCACGCCGGTCACCCCGGCGAGGGCGCTCGCGGCCCGCAGGATCCGGGCGCGATACCGGCTCGAGGTCGGACGTGGCGCCGCGGCCCGCAGGTGCTCCAGCGGATCCGCGCCGGTGGGTCGGGGAGGAGGGGTCGGTGCCGAGGGCGTCGGTTGCCGGTCGGGCTGGGGTCGGCCCGGCGCCAGCTGCTGCAGGGCACGAGCGAGCGCGCGGGCCGTCGGCCGGCAGGTCGGGTCGTCGGCGGCGGCGTGATCCGCGAGGGTGAGCAGGGCGCGTGCGAGATCGCCCTCGTGGCGTCGGGTGGCTCCGAAGCGACGAAGCGGCACGATCGGCTCGGCGGGATCGATCTGGACCACGCGAGTGATCAGGGCGCCGAGGTCCCGCACGTCCCCCGCGCGGTTCGCGCCGTGAGAGCCGGTGGTCCCGATGATCTCGGCCCGTCCGAAGCCACAGAGCACGGGGTGGCCCGCCCGGTCAATCAGGACGTGGGTCGGGTCATCCAGCTGGCCGTGCACCACGCCCAGATCGTGCAGGTCGGCCACCGTCTCGGCCACGGCGGCGATGATGCCGGCGAGCTCGCCGGGGGAGCGGCCAGGCTGGTCGGCGAGTGACCTGCTCCCGACCCAGCTGGTCAGCAGCTGGAGGGTGCCGCCGAGCTCCCGCATCCCGCGTGCCTCGACCACGCCGGGGTGCCTGGCGAAGGCCAGCACAGCGGCCTCGTGGACCAGTGCGGGGCGGTCTCGGCGGTCGAGCGCCTGCTTGACTGCCAGCAGTCGTCCATCACCGTCGCGGTCGACGCTCACCCGTGCACTCATGCGCTCCCCTCCTGGTCGGCGGCACTCTAGGAAGAGGTATCAGAAAACACAAGAGTGATCGAAACAACATGAAAAAGCACAGAGGATTGGACTCGATCGGTCCACGGAGCCGGCTCAGACGGCGGGCATGAGGACACCCGGGTTGAGCACCCCAGCCGGGTCCAGCTCATGCTTGGCCGCGGCCAGGGCGCGGCCGACCGGGTCAGGTCGCTGCCTTCGGTACCACAGACCGTGGTCGCGACCGACGGCGTGATGATGGGTGATCGTGCCGCCCGCATCGAGGATCGCCTCGGAGACGGCGTGCTTGATCTCGTCCCACATCGCGATCTCCGAGCCCGGGCGGCCGGGTGCGAGGACGCTGTAGTAGGGGGCGGGACCGTCGGGGTACACATGGGTGAACCGGCACGTCAACCAACCACCCCCGCAGATCTGGCGGAGCGCCCGGTGAACGGTCGTGGTGACCTGGTCGTGGAGCTCGGGGAACCGGTCCCACGTGCAGGCCGTCTCGAACGTCTCCACGATGACGCTCATCCGCACCAGGGCATCACGTCCGTAGGGCGCACGGATGAAGGCGTTGCGCCACGCTCCCACCGCATCGGCTTCCCCGCTGCCCCCGGGCCTGCTGTCCTGGCGGTCGATCGTGGTGATCGAGACGCCCTCCGGCACGGTTCCGCCGTGGTCGGCGCACAGCTCCACCGCCCGCTGCATCCACGCCTCGACGGGATGATCCGCGGACTCGAACCCGAGGACCAGCAGCGCGCTGCCGTCGTCGATGCCAACCGAGGTGGCGGCCTCAGCCGGATCGAGGAGGCGACAGTTGGTGGGGAAGAGGGCTGACTGGGCCAGCGCCCGGGTCGCCTCCACCCCGGCAAGGTGATCGGTGAAGCGTACCCCGGCCGACGCCTTGAACCGGGGGCGGTCCTGGATCCTCATCCAGGCCTCCGTGATGATCCCCAGCGCGCCCTCCGAACCCAAGAAGAGCCGGTCCGGGGAGGGGCCCGCGCCCGAACCGGGTAGCCTCCGGCTCTCCGCGATGCCGCTCGGGGTGACGACCCGCATCGACTCGACCAGGTCGTCGATGTGCGTGTAGACGGTCGCGTAGTGGCCACCGGAGCGGGTGGCGAGCCACCCGCCGAGGGTCGAGAACTCGAACGACTGCGGGAAGTGCCGAAGGGTGAACCCGTGCGGGCGGAGCTGATCCTCGATGACCGGGCCGAGCGCGCCAGCCTGGATCCGCGCGGCGCGCGAAAGCGGGTCGATCTCGAGCACCCGATCGAGGCGGGTGAGATCGATCGAGACCCACCCGCGGAAGTCGCCCTCGCCGCGCCACTCGACCCCACCCACCACGGAGGAGCCGCCGCCGTAGGGGATCGCCGCGATCCGGGCGGTGCTGCACCAGTCGAGCACAGCGACCACATCCCGTTCGTCACGGGGGAGTGCGACGAGATCGGGTGGGTTGGCCAGCGCGCCGTAGGAGGCCCGGACGATGTCCCGATAGGCCTTGCCGTAGGTGTGCCCGGCCCGGTGGACCGGTTCTGTCGAGAAGAGCCGGGCCAGCGCACCCGGTGGTTCGATCCGTGGAGCTGGCAGCGCGATGTCGTCGAGGGCGGGCGGCGGTCGGAGCGGACCGACCGGGGCCCCGAGGCGCGCGGCGACGGCGGCTCCCAGGCGCTCAGCCTGTGCGTCGGTGAGCGCCTCGTCCTCCCATCCCCAACCCCACCACGAGCGGACCCGCTGGGTCATCAGCACATCCCCGGCGGGCTGGTGAGCAGGGTGGGGCGTCGTCTGGGTTGCGCAGCGACGGGGGTGGTTCCCTTCCGGGGGATGGCCAGCAGGACGAACAGCAGCGGCAGGACTTGCGTCCGCTGGCGGGTGAGGATCCCGAAGTTGGCGATCACGGAGAACACGAAGCAGAACAGCAGGACCATCGACAGCGCGTAGGCGACGTAGGGCTCGCGCAGGATCTTCCGCGGCAGCAGCACCAACCGGCGCCACGACGCCGCCGTCACGGCGATCAGGAGCACGCCCTCGGCGGCCGCGATGAGCGCCTCTTGGCTGTGCGCCTCGAACGGCAGAGGCCGGAACAGGACCGTTCCCACCGCAGCCGGGAAGGCGATCGGCGACGAGTCGGCGCGTATCGGCGTGAACTCGGCTCCCCCCTGGCTGGTTCGGTCCGTTGCGGACTGCGCGGCGGCGTCGAGCTGGTCCTGTCCGAAGTCGTCGACCTTGAGGAACTCCGCAGTCTGGGTGGCGATGACCGCGCCACCCACCAGCAGGACGGCGATGGCCACGATCTTGCTGCCGGAGAGCCACACCGACCCGCTGACCGAGCGGACGAAGAGGTAGGCGACCCCGACGCAGACGAGGACGACCAACGCCATGTGCGGACGGATCAGTGCCAGCACCGCGAGCCCACCCGCGAGCGCCGTCATCCCGAGCGGGCGGTGGGCGAACATCCGGGCCGCGCCATAGGAGCCGAGGCCGATGCCGAACATCATCAGGGCTTCCTTGCCGATGCTCGAGGGCCAGAAGGCCATCGACGGCCAGAGGAACAGCAGCAGCGCGTAGCGCTTGCGGTCTCCGGTCGGGAAGGCCGTGGTGAACGCCCGGTAGAACAGCAACATCCCCGAGAACGCAATCAGGGTGAAGACGACGAACTCGAGATAGATGTTCGGCCCCGTGAACACGACGACCAGAGCGGAGAACCACCGCACGGTTCCGGTGCCGGGCACCGGCCGGCCGAGGTCGACCGCGAAGTCCAGCCTGCGGAACGACTCGGCGAACAGGACACCGTACTTGTAGTAGCTCTTGGCGTCGGCGGCGATCACGAACCGGTAGTACGAGCAGACGAAGCGCAGAGCGAGACCGAGGTAGACGATCCCCAGCAGGTCGAAGTCGCGCTCGACCGAGGCGTACCGGGCGAGCAGGGGGTAGGCGATCGCCATCACCACCGGGACGGCCACCAGACCGATGGCGAGCGGTCGGCCGTGCAGGGAGCCCCAAGCCAGCAGCCCGAGGGTGACGACGATGCACGTTGCTGCGAGCAGCCGGTAGGTGGGCTGCGGGGCCGGGCGGGTCGAGCGCTGCCTGCGCAGCGGGGGTACCTGCACCACGCGGTCGGTGACCACGTGGTCAGGCTCGCGTCGCGTGGGCCGCTCGGGGCTCGGTGGCAGCGGTGGGGAGGACGAGGCGGCGGCCATGGCCGGGCGCGTCAGGTGCAGTCGGGATCGTTGCCGTCACCGGTGGCGAGCGCCACCTGCTGGGGCGGGTCGAAGGCGGTCGACGAGGCGGCGTCGACCGGGTTCCCGACATCCCCATCGTCGCCGTCGCCCTCATCGGGTGGCGTCTGCCCGCCCGGGTTCGTCGACATGACCAAGTCAGCTGCCGAGTCCCCGCTCAACGGGGCCAGCAGGTCGGAGAGCGGGTTCGCATGCTCCACGCGAGGAGCCGGCTCGTCGTCGCTGGCGTAGTAGTAGTAGTAGCGGGCCGACGGCGCGTCGACTGCGGCGACGAGGGCTGCGCCGATCACCGGCGCGTTGAACCGCTCGAGCATCTCGGCGGACCGGTCGGCGGCTTCCTTCGTCGTCTTCCCGGCACGGCACACCACGACCACCATGTCGGTGACCGGCAGCACGTCACTTGCGTCGTTGGTGGTCAGCAGCGGCGCAGTGTCGAGGATGATGTAGTCGAACACGTCCCTGGCGGCGGCCACCACATCACGCTGTGCCTTCACGACCTCCGCCGGGGTCGCGCTGCGGTAATCGTCCACCACCCCGGCCACGAACTTCACGCCGGGGATCCGAGTGTCGATCACCTTGCGGGGTTCGAGGGTGGCGCCGAGGAGCAGGTGCAGGCGTGGGCGCCGGAAGTCGCAGTTGACGATGAGGACGCTGCTGCCGTCCTCGGCGAGCACCGCGGCCAGGTTCGACGCGGTGGTGGTCTTGCCCTCTGAAGGACCCGGTGAGGTGATCATCACCACGGTGGCTCGCCGGCGGGGGCGGGTGGCTTCCGAGGGTGTCTCGCCTGCAGCTGAGGTGTCGGTGTTGGGGAGGCGACCAGAGCGCTCGACGAAGAGGATCGAAGAGCGCAGCACCCGAAACGCCTCCGCGAAGCGCGAGTAGGGGGCGCTGACGCTGATGATGTTCGTCTCGCGTCGCTCGCGCCGGCTGAACGCGGGGATCTCGGCGATCACCGGGAAGCCGAACGCGGCTTCAGCCTGCTCCTTGGTGAACACCCGGGGGTCGAGCGCAGCAACGGCGAGCACCCCCACGCTGGCCAGCAGCGCGCCGCCGAGGCCGCCCGCGAGCAGTGCGAGCAGCGGGTTGAGCCCGCTTCGCGCGCTGGGTTGCTTCGCCTGGATGTCGGCGAGAGTGAGTGGCTGACTGCTCTTTGAGCTGTCCTTCTGGCTGCCACGAGCGACGTCGTCGCTGCGCCACAGGGTCGCCACGATCGGCCCGGTGGTCGGGAAGGCGCTCTGACGACTCAGGGTGGTGAGCGGATCGCCCGTCGAGGTGATCGCGGTCTCGATCTGACGGAGCCGCTGCTCCTTCGAGCTGATCTCCTCGAGAACGCTGGATCGACGGGCCTGTGCCACCGGGTCGTCGCCCGTCACGGCGTTGTACTCCTGGCGGAGCGCGTCGAGCTCCGCAGCGGTTGCCTGCCGGTCCTTCTCGAGACGCTGGTTCTGCAGCTCGCGGATCCACGCGAGGAGCTCCTCACCGAACGCGTCGGCGACCTGCTCGGTGTTGTCGGGGTCGTCCCCCTTGACGTAGATCTCGAGCGTCCGAAGCGGTTGGTTCACCACCACGTGAACCCGCGACGCGTAGTCGGCCGGGTCGCCACCGAGGCGCTGAGCCACCCGCTGGGGCACGTCGCCGGTCGTGATGCCGAGCTTCATCTGATCGAGAGACAGCGCGGCCCCCGCGTTGTTCGGGTTGTTTGGCGTGGACTGGTTGGCGATGAACTTCTGGGTCGCCAGCCACACCGTGCGCGCTTTCGAGGGGTCGTAGCTCTTCGGACGGGGAACGAGGATGAGCGCCGCGACCGCGCCGAGCGCTGCTGCTGCGACGATGACCCTCCACCGGCGGCGGAGGGTGCGGAGGTACTGGACGAGGTCCATCGGCGTTGGGCTACTCGGTTCGCTCGCTGGGCTGGCTGGCGGTGTCGTGCACGGCTCCAGGATCGGCACCGGCAGATCGAGAAGCCGCCAGGCCCCGTCACCCCCGACCGCTTGCTGAGCTACTGGAACCGGCTCCCGCCGGACGACATGCCGATCATACCTCCCGCCTGCCCTCCCGAGGGGGTGCAGCAACATCGGCGGCGGGCCCACCCGCAGCGTTGGGGGCTGCGGCCTGCGGTCACGTCCCGGGGACTAGTGTCCCGGAGGCTGAACCAGGCCACCGGGGTCTGGTTCGCATCATGGGGCGCCGGATGCGGCGTGGAGCCGGGGACAGCGCGGTTGGCATCGACGGTCACCACAACCAGACGCACCCGCAGGGCCCAGGTGAGCCGCTCGGGCAGGTCGCGCTCGCAGCCCGTGACGCTGCTGGAGCGGCGGCTGATCCTCGTCTGCGCGGCGGCAGCCGCGGTCGGCGCTGCGTTCTGTGACGCGGCGCCCACGGGCGCTCGCCCGGTGGACGCGCTGCTCTCGGCAGGCTTCGCTGCGGTGGTCACGCTCGCCACCTCCCGGGCCCGGCGGTGGACGTGGTTCGTGCTCGCGGGACTGGCGGCCGTGGCGGCCGGTGATGCAGTCACGGTCGGCCTGGCGGCAGTGGCGCTCGCGACGTCGATCTTCGGCGCGCTCATCCCCCGTCGGCGGG
>JBBFLY010000011.1:0-4495 GCA_037478855.1 Acidimicrobiales bacterium
CGGTCGGGTTCGCGACCGCGGACGGGACGGCCATCGCGCCCGGCGACTACGGGGCCGTGTCGGGCAGCGTGACGTTCGCTCCGGGAGATACCTCGCGCACGGTGTCGGTGAGCGTGCGCGGTGACACCGACTACGAGCCCGACGAGACCTTCAGCGTGCTGCTGTCGAACGCGTCAGGCGCGGTCATCGCCGACGGTGAGGGCATCGGCACCATCGAGAACGACGACGCCCCGCCAGCGCTTGCGATCGACGATGTGACCGTGGTGGAGGGTGACAGCGGCACGACCGCGGCGGTGTTCACCGTCTCGCTGTCGTTCGCGTCGCCGGTGCCGGTCACGGTCGGGTTCGCGACCGCGGACGGGACGGCCATCGCGCCCGGCGACTACGGGGCCGTGTCGGGCAGCGTGACGTTCACCCCTGGTGAGACCTCGCAGACCCTGACGATCCAGGTCAACGGTGACCTGCTCTCCGAGCTCGACGAGACCTTCAGCGTGCTGCTGTCGAGCGCGAGCGGGGCCATCATCGCCGATGGGGAGGGCCTCGGGACCATCCTCGATGACGACCCGGCGCCGGTGTCGGTCTCGATCGGGGACGCCGCGGTGTGGGAAGGCGACGTGGGCAGTCGCACGATCCTCGTGCCGGTCACGTTGTCGGCCCCCTCGGCCTCAGCGGTCACGCTCCAGTATCAGCTCGTCGGCGTCACCGCGACGGGCGGCAGGGTCGACTTCGAGGACTTCGGCGGCACGGTGCGCACCCTGACGATCAAGCCCAGGCCCGCCACTGGTCTCACCCCGGTCACCACCAGGATCCCGGTGAAGGTCTTCGGGGACACCGACCCCGAGGGCATGGAGATCATCAGCGTCAACCTCCTCGGGGCGAGCGGCGCCTCACCAGGGCGCGCGGGAGGGATGGCACTCATCTTCGACGACGATCCCGGCTCAGGGAGTCGGGTCGCGGTCAGCCCGGTCCGGGTGGTGGAAGGCGACAACGGGGCGGTGAAGGTGCAGGTGCGGGTGACGCTGTCTGCACCCGCTGCCGCAGCGACGTCGGTGGTCGCCACCGTCGTCGACGGCACCGCGGTGGCAGGCGTCGACTACCAGCCGATCACGGCCCGGACCGTCACGTTCAAGCCCGGGCAGTGGCAGAAGACCGTCACCATCACGATCCTGCCCGATGAGCTTCCCAGGGGGGACCGTGACCTGGCGGTGGTGCTCTCCGATCCGGTCGGTGCGAGCGTCGAAGCTGACGGGATCGGCATCGTCGTCATCATCGAGGACGACTGACCGGCGCCTGTCCGGTTCATCGGGGCTGCGCGTGCCGGCTAGGTGACTGCTGAGCAATCCGGGTTGAGGGTGGTTCGATCCAGCCGTTCTGCGGCGCCGGTGGATGCGCTGCTGGACGTGTCCGGCTGGTTCGACACCCCGGTGGCGAGATCGGTCGGTCTCAATCCGATCACCAGCCCACGCAATCGACACCACGTGCTCGTCAGCTTCCGCCCCGCCCCTTCAGTGCCCGCCCGATCGCCTGCTCGGCCTCGCGCCGGGCGTCGCGCTCGGCGATGACCTGGCGTCGGTCGCCCTTGCGGCGTGGTTTGGCCAGTCCCAGCTCGACCTTGGCGCGGCCATCTTTGAAGTACAGCGAGAGCGGCACCATGGTCAGCCGGTCCTGCTCGATGCGCGCCCGCAGCCGGTCGATCTCCTCACGGTGAAGCAGCAGCTTCCGTCGCCGCTCTGGGTCGTGTCCGCTGTGGTGGGCGGCGGTGCGCCAGGGTGCGATGTGCAGGCCGACCAGCCACGCTTCGCCGTCATCGATGCGGGCGTAGGCGTCGGCCAGCTGCGCCTTGGCCTCGCGCAGCGACTTGACCTCGCTGCCGCGCAGCACCAGGCCCGCCTCCACGGTCTCGAGGATCTCGTAGTCGTGGCGGGCCCGGCGGTTCGTCGCGATGAGCTTCACGCCGGCCACGACGGTGGAGCGTACCCAGCCCGCGTGGCCCAGCTGCCCGGGAGCCGGGCGCCGCGCGAGTACCCTCGGCGCTCGTGCTACGCCTGCCACATCGCGCGTACGCGCAGATGATCGCGGCGGCCTACGACGGACTGCCCGACGAGGCCTGCGGACTGCTCGGTGGTGATCCAGCGACCGGCCGGGTTGAGATCTTCTACCCGTGCCGGAACGCGGCAGCCTCGGCCAAGGTGTACACGGTCGACCCGAAAGACCATCTCCGCGCCGACCGTGACGCGGAGGACCGGGGCCTCGAGCTGATCGGCGTCATGCACTCCCACACCCACACCGAGGCGTACCCCTCACCGACCGACGTGGCCCAGGCGCCCGACCCCGGCTGGCACTACGTGATCGTCTCGCTCCGCGACGAGGCGCCGGTGCTCCGCTCCTACCGCATCGTCGACGGGCGCATCACCGAGGAGCCCGTCGTCGTCGAAGACCGGTAGAATCTTTACAAAATCGGTCAGGATTTCCGACAATCGATCAGGAAGCCCCGGCGCCACCAGCCGGCCGGCGCACGCCACACGGAGCGAGGCCCGCCCCATGACCGTCTATTCATCGGTGCTCGAGATGATCGGCAACACGCCGCTCGTCGACGTCAGCGTGCTCAGTCCCAACCCCGGCGTGCGCATCCTGGCCAAGGTCGAGAGCCAGAACCCGGCTGGTTCGGTGAAGGACCGCATCGCCCTCAGGATGATCCAGGAGGCTGAGGCGGACGGCACGCTCGTGCCCGGCAAGACGATCATCGAGCCCAGCTCGGGCAACACCGGCATCGCCTTGGCGATGATCGCCCGCATCAAGGGCTACCCGATCAAGATCGTGATGCCTGAGAACGTCTCGATCGAGCGCCGCCAGATGCTTGAGGTCTTCGGGGCGGAGATCATCCTCACCCCCGGGAACGAGGGCTCCAACGGCGCGGTGCGCCGGGCACTGGAGCTCAGCGATGAGCACCCCGAGTGGGTCTTCCTCTACCAGTACGCCAACGAGGCCAACCCGAGAGCCCACTACGAGTCCACCGGGCCCGAGATCTGGCGCGACTGCCCGGAGATCACCCACTTCGTCGCCGGGCTCGGCACCAGCGGCACGCTGATGGGCGTCGGCACCTACCTCAAAGAGCAGAACCCCGACATCAAGGTGCTCGCGGTCGAACCTCCGCTCGGTGAGCTGGTGGAAGGGCTCCGCAACCTCGAGGAGGGCTACATCCCGCCGGTGTACGAGAAGTGGGGTGGTCCCGACCTGCTCGACGGCAAGCGGATCGTGCGGCCGCTCGAGTCGATCGAGTGGACCCGCCGACTGGTCAACGAGTGTGGCGTGTTCGCCGGCATCTCCTCGGGCGCTGCCCTCGCCGGGGCGATCAAGGTGGCCGAGCGGCTCGACGAGGGCACCATCGTGTTCATCGTGGCCGACGGCGGATGGAAGTACCTCTCCACGGGCGCATACACCGACGACCTCCAAGAGGTGGCGGAGAAGGCGTCCCGGATCATCTACTTCTGATCATCTCCTGCTGATCGTGCCCGGGTCGTCTGCTCATCGTCGTCTGATCGTCCACCGCTGACCGACACCCCGGGTACCGTCTGCACGTGCTGTTCACCCTCATCTTCGCTGTGCTCGGGGTGATCCTGGTCATCCACGTGGAGACCAGCCCGCAGCTGAAGGGCAACCAGATGTACCGGGTGGGTGGCTGGTTCCTGGGTGGAGCGCTCACGCTGGTGGCGCTGGTCTTGCTCGTCGCGGCGCTCTGACGTGGATCGACGGCCGATCGGCATGTTCGACAGCGGGTTCGGAGGTCTCACGGTCGCCCGCGCGGTGATCGACCTGCTGCCCGACGAAGACCTCGTCTACGTCGGCGACACCGGCCGCTACCCCTACGGACCCCGGCCGTTGGCGGAGGTCAGCGCCTTCGCGCACCAGATCACCCGCTACCTGGTCGAGGCGCACGACGTGAAGCTGGTCATCGTGGCCTGCAACACCGCTTCGGCAGCCGCGCTCGACGACCTCCAGCGGGCCTTCGACGTGCCGGTGATCGGGGTGATCGAGCCCGGGGTCCGCTCACTGGTGGCTGCCACCCGCAACGGTCACGTCGGAGTCATCGGCACCGTGGGCACGATCGCCTCGGGTGCCTACCAGCGGGCGGTGGCGGCGGCGGACACAGGGGTGAAGCTGAGCTGCGCGGCCTGCCCGGGGTTCGTCGAGTTCGTCGAACGGGGCGAGACCGAGAGCGACCAGGTGCACGTGCTCGCCGAGCGGCTCCTGGCGCCCTTGCGCGATGCGGGCATCGACACGCTCCTGTTGGGCTGTACGCACTATCCGTTCCTCGCCCGTACCATCAGCGACGTGATGGGTCGCGACGTCGTGCTGGTCTCCTCCGCCGACGAGACCGCGTTCTCGGTGCGGGCGCAGCTCAGCTCGCTCGGCCTCGAGCGCCCGCCACGCTGCGCCGGGGAGCCGGCGGCGAGGCACACCTGGATCTCCTCCGGCGACGTGGCCACCTTCCGCG
>JBBFLY010000011.1:4505-53488 GCA_037478855.1 Acidimicrobiales bacterium
CCGGTTGCTCGGCCCGGAGCTCGACGACACTCGTCCGATCGTCTGGCAGGAGGACGGGTCGTGGCGCTGAGCGTCACGGTCCTCGGTTGCAGCGGAAGCTTTCCCGGACCCGGAGAGGCGTGCAGCGGTTATCTGGTGCAGGCCGGCGGGGCGAACCTCGTGCTCGATCTCGGGCCGGGCTCGCTCGCCAACCTCCAACGCCACATCGGGCTGCACGAGGTCGATGCCGTGGTGCTGAGCCACAGCCACGCGGACCACTGGCTCGATCTGGCGGGGTTGCGCACCGCGAGCAAGTACGCGCTCGGCCGCGAGGGCCTGAAGGTGTACGGCACCGCGGAGACCCGCCGGCTCGCGGAATCCATCTCTCACGGCGGACTCGAGCCCACCATCGACTGGCAGGAGATCGGGGACCGTGACGAGATCGAGATCGGAGGCTTGCGTCTGCGCTTCTCCGAGACCGACCACTACGTCGAGACCCTCGCGGTGCGCGTCGACGACCCAGCCAGCGGCCGTTCGATCGCCTACTCGGCGGACACGGGCCCGGCGTGGTCGATTGAGCGGCTCGGATCCGGGATCGATCTGGTCCTGTGCGAAGCCACCTTCGCCACCGACGAGGATGGTGCGGGCGTCCTGCACCTGAGCGCCCACCAGGCGGGCGCGATGGCGGCCGCTGCGGGCGTGGACCGGCTGGTGCTCACCCATCTGTGGCCGGGGAGCGATCCGGATCGTCACCGAGAGATCGGCGCCGACGCCTTCGGTGGCCCGGTCGAGCTGGCCCGCGCCGGCGCCCGCTATGAGGTCTGATCCCGCTGCGCCGCCCGGCCCCGACGGAGGACGGACGCGGTCTGCGACCGAGGCTGCGCTTGACAGGTGGGTCGGGCTGAGGCGACCGTGAGCGGGCCCGCCACCGGGTGGGCCTGACCCTGTTCGCGACCACGACCCGAGCGAGGTGGCATCCGTGAGACCCGACGGCCGCGAGCCGGACCAGCTGCGACCGATCACCTTCCAGCGCGACTTCACCGACCAGGCGATGGGTTCCGTCCTGGTCACCGCGGGACGCACGATGGTGCTGTGCACCGCGTACATCGACGAGGACGTGCCGCGGTGGATGAAGGGAACCGGCAAAGGGTGGGTCACCGCGGAGTACTCCATGCTCCCGGGTGCGTCGGCCGAGCGCATCCGACGTGAGGTGGCGTCGGGGAAGCCCTCGGGCCGCACGCAGGAGATCCAGCGGCTCATCGGTCGAGCGTTGCGGGCCGTCTGCGACCCGGTGGTGCTCGGTGAGCGCCAGGTGATCGTGGACTGCGACGTCCTCCAGGCCGACGGAGGCACGAGGATCGCCTCGATCAACGGCGGCTACCTCGCGCTGCACGACGCGCTCAGCCGTCTGCTCGCGGACGGCGTCATCGGTGAGCACCCCTTGCGTGAGGAGTGCGCTGCGGTGTCGGTGGGAATCGTGGGTGGCGTGTCCGTGCTCGATCTTCCCTACGCCGAGGACTCCGCGGCCGAGGTCGACATGAACGTGGTCATGACCGGGTCAGGTCGCTACATCGAGGTGCAGGGCACCGCCGAGGGGCTGCCGTTCTCGCGTGGGGAGCTCGACGAGCTCCTCGCGCTCGCCGAACGTGGCATCGCGGAGATCGTGCAGCGACAGCGCGCCTACCTCGCCACCCCACCGCCCCGGCGCAGCTCCCGGTCGTGAGCCCTCCACTGGAGCTGGTCTGCGCCAGCGCGAACCCCGACAAGGTCGCCGAGATCGCGGCGATCCTCAGCGAGGCCGATGTCGTGCTGCTTCCCCGCCCCGCGGAGGTGCCCGAGGTGGTCGAGGATGCACCGACCCTCGAGGGCAACGCCCGGCTGAAGGCCGCCGCGATCTCGGCGGCGACCGGCCGGGCGGCGGTGGCTGACGACACCGGGTTGGAGGTCGATGCTCTCGGGGGAGCCCCGGGGGTGCTCTCGGCCCGCTTTGCCGGAGAGGGGGCCAGCTACGCCGAGAACGTTGCCAAGCTGCTTGCCGAGCTCGCCGCAGCGGGCGCGCTCGATCCGTCGACCCGGCGCGCCCGGTTCCGGACGGTGGCGTTGGTTCGCTTTCCTGATGGTCGGGAGGTCGTGGCGGAGGGGGTGGTCGAGGGGGTGATCGCGCCCCGCCCGCAGGGGGAGGGCGGGTTCGGCTACGACCCGGTCTTCATCCCCGCGGAGAGCGACGGTCGGACGTTCGCGGAGATGAGCGCGGCCGAGAAGCGCGCCATCAGCCACCGGGGGCGGGCCTTCCGCGCCCTCGCGAGGCAGCTGGGCGCGCTCCTGGCGTGATCGTCCCGGCGGATCCGCCGGGCCTCCCGACTCACGCACACCTTGACACCGCCCACCGAGCCCACCGCCACGGGCACCATCGCGCGCACCATTCGCGACCGGCACCGGCACGCGCGCCGGCACCAACCTGTCAGCCGGCTGGTCGTTCTCGGTCTGTGTGGCTGACAGGTTCGCTGGGGTGCTCGAACGTGTCAGCCGAACGGGCGGAGAACGTCTGGCTCCCTGACAGGTTCGCTGGGGTGCTCGAACGTGTCAGCCGAACGGGCGGAAAACGTCTGGCTCCCTGACAGGTTCGCTGGCAGCAGTGGGTGGCGAGGGTGGGTCCGACGTCCGGGCGGTGACCCGAAGTACCCCATGGGGTATATGATGAGAGCATGGAACTGCCGGAAGACGTGGTCGACGACGTGCGCAAGCGTCTGCGCCGGGTGGCCGGCCAGGTGCAGGGCATCGAGCGGATGCTCGGCGATGGCCGCGAGTGCCGTGACATCCTGACCCAGCTGTCGGCCGCCACCAGGGCCCTCGAACAAGCTGGCTTCAAGCTGGTCGCCGCCGGCCTCGCATACTGCCTCGACAACCCCGATCAGGCCGAGGCGGACGGCTACGGGCTCGAGGAGATCGAGCGGCTCTTCCTGCGTCTGGCCTGAGAGCGCGCAGAGCGGTCGGACGGATCCGACCGGGGTTCACCACCCGCGCAGGTCGATCGGCCACTCGTCC
Source organism: Acidimicrobiales bacterium (assembly GCA_037478855.1). Taxonomy (GTDB): domain Bacteria; phylum Actinomycetota; class Acidimicrobiia; order Acidimicrobiales; family Acidimicrobilacustridaceae; genus Rhabdothermincola. Next base: position 7,530 of record JBBFLY010000011.1, read on the forward strand.
ACGACCCGGCCGTGCTCCACCACGAAGAGCCGCTCGTGGTAGGCGACGGTCGGATCGACGTGGGCCGGCAGCACCCGGATGCGATCGCCAACCCGTGGCAGGGCAACCCCCTCCCGGGGTGCGAAGGTCACGTGCTCGTCGGAGCAGAACCACACCCGGTGCCCCTCGATCCGGGGATTCCCATGATCCATGCCGAGAGCCTTCAGACCCACGTCGGCAACCGCGTAGCCCTGCGCACGGTTCACCGAGATCACCGTGCCCAGCACAGACAGCGCCTGCTTGAACGGAAGCCCGAGGGTCGCGTAGGCGGTGTCCATCAGCAGGAACGACCCCGCCTGCAGCTCGGTCACCCACCGGTTCAGGTCCCAGGTACCGGTGCCGCCGCCCGAGACCACCTCGCCTCCCACGGAGCGATGGGCTTTGAGGAGCAGCTCCATGCTCGCCGCGACCCCCGCCTGTCGGGTCGCGCGGTCGGCGACACCGACCACGTGACCCTCGTAGCCCATCACGCCTCGCACCTCGAGCCCACGGGCGCGGGCCCGCTCGGCTAGCGCACCCGCTTCCTCCGGTGCGCAGCCGCAGCGGGGCAGGCCAACGTTCACGTCCACGAGCACCTCTCGCACGCCGGCGGCCGCGGCCGCCTCGATGGTCTCCGTGGAGTCCACGGCGACCGTCACCCGGGCCGCCCCCGAGCGCACGAGCGCACCGAGGCGGACCGCGTCGAGCACCTCGTTCGCCAGCAGCAGGTCCTCGCCGAGGCCTGCTGCCGCCATGCCTTCCAGCTCCCGGAGGGTGGCGCAGCAGAAGCCGTGATGACCCGCACCGGCTAGCCGTCGAGCCAGCGCCGTGCACTTGAACGCCTTCACGTGCGGGCGGAGCGACGCCCCAGGCCAGGCTTCGCTCATGGTCCGGATGTTGTGCCCCAGCGCCTCGGCTGCCACGACGAGCGCGGGCGTGGGCAGGCACTGGAGCTCCGCATCCGGGGGATCGATGTCGGTCACGCCCGCACCCTACGACGGAAGGCGGCGCGTCCTGGTGCGGTAGCGTCCGGGAGGTGGCCCCGCCGGAGAGGTTCCCGATCGCCGTCATCCCCACCCCGCTGCAACCGATGGACCGGCTCGGACGTCACCTCGGGTTCGACGAGGGCATGCTGTGGGTCAAGCACGACGACCTCACGGGGCTCGCCGGTGGTGGGAACAAGGCTCGCAAGCTCGACTACCTCGTCGCGGACGCCCTGGCGCGCGGATGCGACACCCTGCTCACCGGTGGTGCCGCGCAGAGCAACCACGTCCGGATGACCGGCGCCGCGGCCCGTCGCGCCGGTCTGTCCTGCGTCGCCGTGTTGGGCGGGGCGAGACCACCGGCGTCTGAGGGGAACCTCATCCTCGACGAGCTGTTCGGGATCGAGCTCAACTGGGTCGGCGACTACGACGCGTCGCGGCTCGAAACAGCGATGGCCGAGACCTGTCTGCGCCTGGCGGCCGAGGGACGTCGCCCCTATGAGGTGCCGCTCGGTGGCGCCTCGGAGATCGGCACGCTCGGTTACGTCGCCGCGGCCGCCGAGCTGGTCACCCAGGCGCCGATGGGGGTGGTGGTGTACACGGCGACCGGCAGCGGCGGCACCCAGGCCGGTCTCGCCGTCGGGTTCGGCCACCACGACCGGGTGCGCGGGGTCGACGTCGGTGCCATCCCGGATGTCGAGGAGCGCATCGAGTCTCTCGTTGCCGCCACCGCGTCGCTGGCGTGCCGGCCGTTCCCCGCTGGGCGGGTCCAACTGGACCGCAGCCAGGTGGGGGCCGGCTACGGGGCACTCACCCCCGAGGCGGAGGAGGCGATCTCGCTGGGTGCCGAGCTCGAGGCGCTGGTACTCGACCCCGTCTACTCCGCGAAGGCTCTCGCTGGGTTGATCGCGGACCGCCGTACCGGGCGGTTGGCGCCCGACCAGCCCACCGTGTTCCTGCACACGGGTGGGTTGCCCAGCGTGTTCACCCGCAGGTTCGCGCAGCACCTCGCTCGGCGCGCAGCCGCGTCCCCGGCGGGCTGAGCCGGAACAGGCTGCGTCGGCGGGCAGAATGGCAGGGTGAGCAGCCCCGTTCCACCCCCCCTCACGCCGCCCGGTTCGCCGTCCCTCGGCCCGCTGCCCCCCGCTGCATCACCTCCCGGATCCTGCGGGTACCCGGGCTACCCACCTCCGCTCGTCCCACCGCCGTCACGCGCTGGCATCCCGCCGGAGATCCGATGGGGTCTCGGCGACGTGGGATGGGGGCTGCTGCTGTTCTTCATCGGGCAGGTCGCGATGAGCGTCCTCGCGATCGCGATCCTGATGGCCACTGGTGGGGGCGACACGATCGACGTCGATCGCCTGCCGCTGCTCGCGATCGTCCTCGGGGTGATCGGCGGCTGGGCCGGGTTGATCGGCTGGCCGGTCATCGCCACCTGGTTCAAGGGTCAGCGCAGCCTGCGCAAAGACTTCGGTCTGGCCTTCACCTGGGCGGACGTGGGATGGGGGGTGCTGGCGGGGTTCGCCTGTCTCGCGGTCAGCGTCCTGCTCGGTCTGCTGTGGGTCGCGATCTCCGGGGAGGACCCGCCTTCCAACGCGGGGTTCCTCGAGGACGTGGGCACCGGCCCCCTGGTGGTGCTCGTGCTCTTCGCAACCATCGCGGTCGGTACGCCCGTGGCTGAGGAGCTGTTCTTCCGAGGCTTGTTCATGCGGGCGCTGGGCAAGCGATGGAACGTCCGGGTGGCGGTGATCGGTTCGTCCCTGGTGTTCGGGGCGATGCACGCGACCGCCGGTACGAGCGTCGTGGCCGCGTTGTTCATCGCCGGGGTGACCGCGGCCTACGGCTTCGTCCTCGCTCTGCTGACGGTGTGGCGCGACGGCCGGCTCGGCGGAGCCATCACCGCCCACATGGTCATCAACGGCACCCAGGTGCTGCTGTACTTCCTGGCCGGGGTGCGCTGACCCTCACCGCGGCGGGCCCCAGCCGCGGTAGATCGCGCCGTGCCCGAGCCGACCGCGGCGCTGCTCCCCCGTGATCGGGACGTGCGGGCGGGGGGATTCGAACCCCCACGTCCGAGGACACTGGGACCTAAACCCAGCGCGTCTACCGGTTCCGCCACGCCCGCGTCCGAGCCACCGTAGCTCCCGCTAGCCTTCCCCCCCACGTGCGGGCGATTCTGCCGATCCGCCGCCCCGGCACCACTTCGACCTCGAGGAGAACGATGGAGCACCTCCCGCTGGAGCCGATGGCTCAGACACCGACGAGCACCGATCCGTCGAACGAGATCTTCCGGATGCTCCTCCGGGAGCGGATCGTCGTGCTGGGCACCGAGGTCACCGACATGGTGGCAAACCAGATCATCGCCCAGCTCCTCTATCTCGAGGGCACCGATCCCGACAAGGACATCTGGCTCTACATCAACTCGCCAGGTGGTTCCGTGACGGCCGGCATGGCGATCTACGACACCATGCAGTTCATCCAGCCGGACGTGGCCACGATCTGCATGGGCCTCGGCGCTTCGATGGGGCAGTTCCTGCTCTGCGCCGGAGCGCCCGGCAAGCGCTACTCGCTGCCCCACGCCCGCATCATGATGCACCAGCCGCTCGGCGGGGTACAGGGACAGGCCGCCGACATCGCCATCCAGGCCGAGCAGATGGCCTACACCAAGAGGCTCATGGCCGAGCGCATCGCCTTCCACACCGGCCAGCCCGTGGAGCAGATCGAGAAGGACTCCGAGCGCGACCGCTGGTTCACCGCCGAGCAGGCGAAGGAGTACGGGATCATCGACCACGTGATCGTGCGGCGCGGCGAGATCATCTGACCGGCTCCTCGATCACCGGCGCCGAGGTGCTGTTCAGCTGCAGGCCGCAGTTGGCCTCGACGTAGGTCTCGACCGCGACGCCGGCTGCGCGGAGCTCCTCCGCCTGCGTCTGGTGCGCACGCAGGAGCTGCTCGACGGCGGCGGTCTTGTCGCCCGGGGTGGTGCGGATCGTCCTCTCCAGCTCCTCGCTGATGTCGACCAGTGCCTCGACCTGTGGGGCGATCTCGCCTGGCGCGACCCGGGAGGCGGCGGCCAAGGCGTCGACGTCGCCGGCGAGCTGCTCGGTGTCGAGGTTGGCGAGGCTCCGGTCGAGCTCACGGGCTTCGGCCATGTGGGCGCAGAAGCTCTCAAGCGAGCGCTGTGGCGAGCGCTCGCAGCCGACGAACGTGAAGGCGGATCCCGCGACCACCGCGACGAGCATCACCAGCAACGGCAGTCGGACGAGGTTGCGCGACACGGAGACTCCTGTGGTTGAGGTCCGCCCGCAGCCAGGACCGCTGAGTATGGCGCGCTCGCGGGTCGCGGTGGTGGCAATCGGAGCCGAGGTCCAGGTGCGGGGTGCCGGACGGGCGGATCAGCGTCGGCGCCCGGGCTCAGCTGGCGTGGCGCCGGCCTGGGCGGCTTTCGCGTCCTGTGCCAGCTTCCGCGTCCTGTGCCGGCCTAGGCGGCCTGGGCGGCCTGCGCAAGGGATCGCAGCTCGCTCACCGCGTGCTCGAGCCCCTGGGGGTCGCGGAAGAGCGCGCTCCCGGCGACGAGCACGTTCGCGCCCGCCGATGTGGCCCCGGCGACGGTGTCGGGAGCGATGCCGCCGTCGACCTCGAGATCGACGTCGAGCTCGTGCTCGACGATCGTCCGTCGCAGCGCCCGTAGCTTGGGTTCCATGGTGGCGAGGTAGCGCTGCCCTCCGAACCCCGGATTCACGGTCATGACCAGCACCATCGACACGAGGTCGAGCACGTGCTCGACGAGCTCGGGGGGTGAGGACGGGTTGAGGGCCACCGCCGGCCTGGCTCCCGCGTCGAGCACCTCTCCGAGCACCCGGTGGAGGTGGGTGCAGGCCTCGGCGTGCACGATCACGGTCTCACATCCCGCGTCGATCACGTGCGGGATCAGCCAGCTCGGCTCGTGCACCATCAGGTGCGCTTCGAACGGCACGCTCACGTACGGTCGCACCGACGCGATCACGTCCGCGCCGAAGGTGAGGTTGGGGACGAAGCGGCCGTCCATCACGTCGAACTGGATGCGGTCCACGCCTGCTTTCTCGAGGGCCTGGCAGGACTCACCGAGCCGGGCGAAGTCGGCCGGCAGCACGGAGGGCACGATCTCGATCGGGCGAGCGGGTGGTGGGGTGGTGCTGGTCATCCACTTCGAACATATCGCCCCGGCTGCCTAGCCTCGCCCCGATGGCCACCGGCGACGATCTGGAGCTCGTCCTCGAGACCACCGCGATGGCGGTCGGAGGGGCTGCGATCGCCCGCGAGCCGAGCGGTCGGGTGGTGTTCGTGGAGGGTGCGCTTTCGGGGGAGCGGGTGCGCGCCAGGCTGACGGAGGTGCACCGCGACTACGCGAGGGCGCGGATCTCGGAGGTGTTGCGCGCTGCGTCGGAGCGGGTCGAGCCGCCCTGCCCGGAGCTGGCACGCGGCTGCGGTGGCTGCGATCTCCAGCACCTGGCAGCCGACGCGCAGGCCCCCGTGAAGGCGGTGGTCGTCGCTGACGCACTGCGGCGGACGGCTGGGGTGGTCGAGCCTTCGGTGCGGATCGCCCCGTGTCGGCCGTCCAGTGGGTATCGCACGACGGTGCGAGCCGGGGTCCGTGACGGGCGGGCCGGACTCCGCCGTCGTCGCAGCCACGAGCTGGTGACGGTTGAGTCGTGTCTCGTCGCACACCCGCTGGTGGAGGAGCTGCTCGTGGACGGCTTCTTCGGTGACGCGGTGGAGGTGACGATCCGGGTGGGCGCGGCGACGGGTGAGCGGCTGGTGCTGGTGACACCGAGCGCGTCCGGGGTGGTGGTGCCTGACGATGTGATCGTCGTCGGGAGCGAGGAGCTGCGTCGCGGTCGACAGGTGTGGATCCACGAGGAGGTCGATGGTCGGCGGTTCCGGGTCTCAGCGCGGTCGTTCTTCCAATCCAGCCGGGAGGGGGCTGAGGCCCTGGTGGCGGCGGTGCGCGAGGCGGCATGCGAGCTGGATCCCACGGGCGGCGCCGTGGTCGACGCCTACGCCGGTGTCGGGCTGTTCGCGGCGACGGTGGGCGCAGGGCTCGATCGACCGGTGCTGGCGCTTGAGTGGTCGCGGTCGTCGGTGGCTGATGCCCGGCACAACCTGCGCGATCTGCCGGCGCAGGTGTTGCGCACCGATGTGGCCGCCTGGGAGCCGCAGGAGGCCTCGCTCGTGATCGCAGATCCCTCCCGTGCCGGTCTGGGACGGGATGCGGTCGAGGTGCTCGCCGGCACGGGCGCACCGCGTTTGATCCTGGTGAGCTGCGACGTCGGGGCGCTCGGTCGGGACGTCCGTCTGCTGATCGAGGCCGGCTTCGTGCTGAGCGACGTCGTCGTGGTGGATCTGTTCCCCTACACCCATCACGTGGAGGTGGTGTGTCGGTTCGACCGCTGAGCGGTAGGGTGCTCCTAGATTTAGCACTAAATAGGAGATCCGATCTGTGCGGCGGTCAGCCGACGTTCACATCCCGGACCTTGACGAGCTCGACGACGCCACCCTGGTGGCAGCCATCGCCCGCAGAGACCATGTCGCACTCGCCGAAGCGCACCGCCGGCACGCTGCAGCGGTCCACGCACTCGCCCGCCGCCTCGTCGGAACCGGCGCCTTCGCTGAGGAGGTGGTGCAGGAGGTCTTCCTGCGGCTGTGGGACCGACCCGGACGTTTCGACCCTTCACGGGGCTCGCTGCGCGCCTATCTCCTCACCCAGTCCCACGGTCGCGCCCTTGATCTCTTGCGCGCCGAGATCGCCCGCCACGAGCGAGAGGCCCGCGACGTGCGGCGTGCTCCCCGAGCGACCGACGATCTCGAGCATCACGTGGTCGACCTCACCACGGCGGAGCAGGTCCGCGAGGTGATGAGCGATCTCCCCGACCGTGAGCGGGCGGCGATCGAGCTCGCCTACCTCGGGGGATGCTCTTACCGCGAGGTCGCTGCGCTCCTCGGACTGCCCGAGGGCACGGTGAAGAGCCGCATCCGCACCGGGCTGCAGAAGATGCGCAGGAGCCTGGTCAGCGCGGGCTGGGAGTTCACTCCCGCCGCCTGACCACCCGCTCACCGGCGATCGCGAGCTCGTCGGTGCCGGTCGTGTGTTCGCCACCTGTCGAGCAGTGGCCGGCGGTATGGGAGCAGGTGTGCTGCCGATGGAGGGTCAGCCGCCCGGGACGGTGACGGTCCGGCAGCCGATGAGGGGGTTGGTGGTGCCGGTGGCCTGGTTGATGGCGTAGGCGCAGAGCTGGCGTTGGCCGGGGCTGAGGGGTCCGATGGTGGTGTGCCAGCCGTGGTTGTTGCCGTAGGCGGGGTAGGCGGCGCCGACGTCGGGTCGAGTGAGGTTGGCGGTGGTGGCGGCGCGCCAGATGCCGTCGACGTAGAGGTGGATCTGGACGGGGTTGGTGGTGTCAGGGTCGATGGCCCAGCCGGCGGTGGTGATGCTGGCGGGTCCGCCGATGGCGCTGTCGAGGGTGCCGAAGGGGTTGCCGCCCGGGACGGTGACGGTCCGGCAGCCGATGAGCGCCGGGGTGCCGGACGTACCTGGGAACAGCGCGGATCCGGTCTCGTTCAGGGCTTGCACACAGACCTGGCGTGGACCAGCGCTGATCCCGGTGAGGCTCAGCTGCCACCCGTGCGCGCTCCCGTACCCGGGGAACGCCTGCTCGACGTCCGGTCGGGCCAGGCCGGCCGTCACCGTCTGCTGGATCACTCCGTCGACGAGCACCTGCACCCGGATAGCGGCCACCGTGTCGAGGTCAAGCCCCCAACCCGCGGCGCTGATGCTGCCGGGGCCACCCCCGGCCGAGTCGATCGAGCCGATCCCTGGTTGATCGCTCAGGATCCGGTCGATGCGCACCATCGGCGTCACCCTGCTGCCGTCGGTGATCGGCTGACCGTTGCGCTTGAGCAGCCGTTCCTCGACGAGCACCGAGAGCGGTCCCCGAGCTTGCTGCAGCAACGCCAGTGCCCCGGAGACGAACGGTGCCGCCATGGAGGTCCCGCTCCAGCGCGCGTAGCCCCCGCCCGGCACTGACGAGACGATGTCCACGCCCGGTGCCAGCAGATCGAGGGCGGTGCCCGACTGGGAGAACCAGGGCACGGTCCCTGTCGAGTCGTCCACCGCTCCCACGGCGAGCACGGTCGAGATGCACGCCGGGCTCGCCACGCGGGTCTTCGACCCCGAGTTGCCCGACGCGGCGACGGTGGTGACCCCGAGGGCCGCCAATGCGTCGATGCTCGGCTTCAGCGGGTCGGTGTCGCAGTAGCCGCCCGAGCCGCGGCCGCCCAGGCTCAGGTTCACCGCGGCGATGTTGGGCACGCTGAGCTGCTCCGCCGTCACCCAGTCGAGGGCCGCGAGGAGATCGGCGTCGAAGGTCACCAGGCACGGTGCCACGCCTCCGCAGCGGTTCGGGTCGAGATCTGCGGTGAACACCTGCACCGCGAGGAGCGACGCCCCGGGGGCGATGCCTGATCTGGCAGCCGGCGGACCGCTCGCCCCGGCTGCGATCCCCGCGACGTGCGTGCCGTGGTCGCACTCGGTGGGCACGACGGCGCCGATCATCTTGAGCGCAGCGCACGGTGCTGCGGCGGAGGGACCTTCAGCAAAGGTCGAGTTCGGCCAGCAGAGGCCCATGATCTGCGGGTCGGTGCTGCCCCCCGAGAAGCACACCTCCTTCTCGACCCGCCCCCCGAGGAACGGGTGGGTCGCGTCGACGCCGGTGTCGACGATGGCGATGCGCTGCCCGGCTCCGGTGGTGCCCGCCGACCAGGCGTCGGGTGCGCGGACGGTCGTGGTCGCGGAGGTCAGGCTGTCGATCCGGTGACGGCGGTTGGGGAGGACCCGTACCACCTGGTCTGATCTCCCGAGGCTGGCGAGCGACCGGCGGTCGACCGAGGCGACGGCGAGGGGACGCCGGGTGGCGAGCGGTTCGATCTCCCGGATCTCGAGTTGGCGAGCGAGCTGCTCGAGTCGTGCTGTGTTGTGTCGACTGAGCCGGCCCGATCCACCCTGCCCGCTGGGTCCGGTGGCTCGGAACTCGATGATCACGTCTGCCCGACCGGTGCGCTCCACGGCGGCCGCCACATCAGGGCCGATGGCTGCAGCTGGCCCGAGGCTCGGGTCCGCGACCTCCGAGGGCGGGGCCTCGGGCTGCCCCGTCCCGGCGCCGGCTGCAGGGGCGGTCAGCACCACGGCGAGCAGTGCGGCGCCCAGCACCCTTGCGCCAGGGAGCCGCGTTCCTGGCTGCCGATCGGGCACCGGTTCCTCCCACTGCCGGATGGTCGTTGCTGGCTGCGCGAGCACGAACACTACCGAAGGTCGGGCGGCTGCTGTCTGCGCCCGGCTGTGGATCCGCTCCGACCGCTGCGGGGAGCGCGCTGGGGCCGGTCGTGGGGTTTGGTCGGTGGCCGTTCCCGTCTACCCAGGATCGTGCCCGGGGATGATGGTGAGGGAATACCCGACTGAACAGGTCGGGTTTAGACTGGGGGTATGGCCCGATCCGCTCCCCGTCCCATCGACCCGCGAGGCCCGCGCTTCAACCAGGCAGTGCTGGCGATCGCGCTGCTCGCAGGTTTCGCGCTCGACCAGCGCTGGGTGGTGCCGGTGTGGGCGGCGGTGCTGTTCCTCGGAGCGGCGTTCGGTCCCGCTTACGGCCCGTTCCTGCGGCTGTACGCCGAGGTCATCCGCCCCCGCCTGCGCCCACCAGCGCAGCTGGAAGATCCGCGCCCGCCACGCTTTGCGGCTTCGATCGGCGTCGCGTTCCTGGCCGCTGCCAGCATCAGCTTCGCGGCGGGCGCCGTCGCAGTGGGCTGGGCCTTGGCGCTGATCGTCGCGGCGCTCGCCGGGCTGGCCGCCCTCAGCGGCATCTGCGTGGGCTGTGAGCTCTACCTGTTCGTCGCCCGCCGGCGCGGCGTGGAGCTGGTGGGGTGATGGATCCGCTCCGACTCTCGGTGGTCGTGCTGGTGGTCGTGCTCGTGCTCGTCGGGTCGCTCGTCTACCAACGCAGCAGGCGCATCGACGAGCGCCGTTCGGCGGAGGCCTTCCCACCGCTGCCGCTCGGCCTCATCTCCGATGCAGCGGCCACCTGGGTGATCTTCACCACGCCGTACTGCGCGTCCTGTGACGCGGTCGAGCGCGAGCTGCGTCGTGCCTTTCCGTCCGAGGCGGTGGTGAGGGTCGACGCCACCGAGCACCCGGGGCTGGCAGAGCGCTACCAGGTCCGCCGGGCGCCGACCGTGCTCCGAGCGGATCGAGCGGGGCGGGTGCTCGCCCGGGTGGTGGGGCCAGAGGGTCTCCGTCGACATCTCGCTTTGGCCTGAGCCTCGAGCCGGTCGACGCTCGGACCAGAAGGATCGGCCGGTGCGAGCGCCTCAAGGGGGTCGACCGGTGCGGGCCGGCCTGCCAGGTGACCTGCTGGTGGGTGAGCGGCCTGGATGAACGCACCTGCCTCACCGGGAGAGTCCCACCCCGGTGCTCACCGGGGTGGGATGCGCTCTCCTCGGTACGCCCCCTGGGACTCGAACCCAGAACCTGCGGATTAAGAGTCCGTTGCTCTGCCAATTGAGCTAGAGGCGCAGGGAACGATGATTGTAACGGCTGCTCGGCCTGTCGACGAACAGGCTCTCTTGAGCGGCGCGGGGGAGAGAGATGGGCTCGGTGGCCGCCCCAGGATCGTGGGGCGACCACCGGCCGAACGGGTGGCCGAGGGGACTTGAACCCCCGACCTCCAGGGCCACAACCTGGCGCTCTGACCAGACTGAGCTACGGCCACCGTGACCCGCGTGCGGTGCCAGCGGGAGCGACCAGCATACGGCAGGAGCGGACCCGTCCTGCCAGGTCGGGCGTGCGGGTGGCCGGTAGGGGCGGCCCTACAGTGGTGGGGACCCGAGCCTCCGTAGCTCAGCTGGATAGAGCATCGGACTTCTAATCCGACGGTCGCAGGTTCGAATCCTGCCGGGGGCGCCAGGTGGTGGCGACCGGTGTGTGTCCCAGCGGTGTGTCCGCCGGCGCCGGCTGCGATGCGGAAGTGGACCCGGATCGTCCGGCTCGATGCGGCTTGGAGGGGCTCTAACCTGCTCGTGTGAGCGCCACGGGCCGGGGAGGGGTCGAGCCCGATTCCCCCGCGACGGCGGCGGTGAGCGCGACTCCCACACCCGGGATGCCAACGCGCGACCGGCGGCTGCTCACCGCCGGCCTGGTGCTCATCGTCACCATGGTCGCCTTCGAGGCGCTGGCGGTGGCGACCATCCTTCCCCTGGTCGAGGCGGACCTGGGTGACCTCCACCTCTACGGCTGGGTCTTCAGCGCGTTCTTCCTCGGCAACCTGGTCGGGATCGTCCTCGCCGGACGCGCCGCGGACCGGACCAGGCTCGTCGTCCCGTTCGCCGCAGGTGTCGTGCTCTTCGCGGCCGGGTTGGTGGTTGGGGCATCGGCGCCCACGATGCTCGTGCTGGTGCTAGGTCGCGGCCTGCAGGGCCTCGGCGCCGGGGCGCTTCCCGCGGTGGCCTACGTCTGCATCGGGCGTTCGTATCCCCCCGAGCGACGTCCTCAGATGTTCGCGCTGCTCTCGACCGCCTGGGTGGTGCCGTCGGTGATCGGTCCCGCCATCGCCGGGTTCGTGGGTGAGACTCTCGGCTGGCGGTGGGTCTTCGCAGGACTGCTCCCGCTCGTCGCCGTCATCGGCGCGGTGGTGGTGGGTGCGGTCTGGCACCTGGACGCGCCCGACGTGGGCGGTCCGGTGCCGGTATCGGTGCGCGACGCGCTCGTGGTGGCTGTCTCCGGTGCCGCGGTGCTCGCCGCGTTCGGTGCCGATGAGTGGTGGTCGGCGGGGGTGCTGCTCGTGACCGGGCTCGCTGCGGGCTTGCCCGCGTTCGCACGGCTCACGCCTGCCGGCACCCTCCGGCTGGCCCGTGGGCTTCCCGCTGCGGTCGGGCTGCGGGGTGTTCTCTCGTTTTCGTTCTTCGCCGCGGACGCGTACGTGCCGTACACGCTCACGACCGTGCGCGGGTACCCACCGACGACTGCGGGGCTGGCCCTGACCGCAGGTGCGCTGGCCTGGGCGGCCGGCTCGTGGGCGCAGGCCCGTTGGGTCCACCGCAGGGGCCCGCGGGCGCTGGTGCGGTTCGGCTACGCGCTGCTGGCCGTCGTCACGACGGGGTTCACCGTCGTGGCGTCCTCGGCGGTACCGGTGACCGTCGCGCTCGTGGTGTGGGGGCTCGCCGGGCTGGCGATGGGGCTCGCGTACCCCTCGCTGTCGGTGGCCGTGCTCGGCTTCGCGCCGCCGGGCCGGGAGGGTTCGGCCACCGCGGGCTTGCAGCTCTCGGAGACCCTCGGTGTGGCGCTGGGGACGGGGACCGCCGGCGCGCTGGTCGGCTTCGCGGCTGGCGCCGGTTGGGATCCGTCGACCGGCCCGTCCCTGGTGTTCGCCATGGCAGGGGCCGTGGCGTGCGCAGGCCTGCTCCTCTCGATGCGTCTGCCCGATCAGCTCCCCCGTGAGGGGGATCACACGCGTGGGCTCAGGGCGTGATCAGCACCTTGCACTCGTCGCTCGGATGCTTGAGCTCGGCGAACGCCCGGGGGGCGTCGTCGAGCGTGACCTCCGAGGTCACCAGCGGCAGCGGGTCGATGCGACCCCGGGCGATCAGGTCGATCGCGGTGAGGTAGTCGCGCAGCTCGTAGTAGAAGGCGAACCGCACGTCGAGCTCCTTGGTCATCGCCGTCAGCGGGGTGATGATGTCGGGAGCCATGCACACGCCGGCGACGACCACGGTGGCGTCGACCGCGGCGACGTCGGTGGCGTGCTGGAGCAGTCCGGGCACGCCGACGCACTCGACCACGAGCGACGGGCGCCGCCCGGTGAGCGCCGCGAACGTGTCCCCGACGTCGCTGTCGGTCGGATCCACGGTGGCAGTCGCGCCAAGCTGCTCGGCGAGCGCTCGGCGGGCGGCCACCGGGTCGCTCACCACCACCTCCCGCGCGCCGAGCGCACGCAGCCACAGCGCGACCGCGAGGCCCACCGGGCCACCGCCGAGCACCAGCGCGTCCTCGCCCGCGCGCATCCCCGCTCGCCGCACGGAGTGCAGTGCGACCGCCAGCGGCTCGATGAGCGCGCCGTGCCGGTGATCGAGCGCCTCCGGAAGCAGGAACGTGTCCCGTGCGTTCACCACCACGTACTCCGCGTAGGCGCCCGGTCGCTCGATCCCGATCATCTCGACCCGTTCGCACTTGCGGACCCGACCGCTCGCGCAGGCCGGGCACCGCCCGCAGGGTGCGAGCGAGAGGGCGGTGACGCGATCGCCGACCCGGCGGTCGTCGACCCCCGTGCCGACCTCGGCGACGGTGCCGCAGAACTCGTGGCCCAGCACGAGACCGGGCATGGGGTAGGCGTCGGAGAGGTGCAGGTCCGATCCGCAGATCCCGCACGCATCGACCCGGATGACGACCTCACCCATGCCGGGGCGCGGGTCGGGCTGGTCGACGATGGCGAGTGGCTCTCCAGGCTGTTGCAGGACGGCAGCGCGCATGACCCCATCCTCCCACCAGCAGCGAGCCCGCAGGCCCGGGAAGCACGCGGCCGGGCGCCGACGAGGCGCGGGTCGCGGTGCGGGAGCCACACCGGCGGGCGAGCTCCCTGACGTGGCAGCCGACGGTCCGTGAATCGCTCAGCTCGAGGTGTCGCGATGCCGATAGGACCGGAGGACGGCTGAAGTGTCGGGTGCCGGCTTCGGAGGTCTTGGTGGCTTCATGGCAGCAGACGGCTCTCGCTCGCGAGGTCGCCCTCGGTGTGAACGGGCAGGTGGTGAGCGGTCACGTGGTGAGCGGCGAACTTGAACCTCCCGTTGGCGTCGGGCGCGCCGGGAGAACGGTGCGGCTCGCTGATCTCCGCCTGATGTTCCAGGCCCTCGATACGGGGATCATCCTGCAGGATCGCGAGGGCCGCATCCTCGACGCGAACGCCGCTGCGGCCGCGATCCTGGGAGTCCCACGTGCCGAGCTGGTGCTCGATCCTCCGGTCGCAAGGGAGTGGCGCGGCCGGGGACCGGACGGCACCGAGCTCACCGACGGCGAGCGGCGCGGCGAAGAGCTGCTGCGAACCGGTGTGCCCCTGGTCGGCCGCACGGTGGGCATCGACCGCCCGGACGGCTCGGTGGTCTGGACGGAGATGTCTGTGTTCCCCGTGGCCGACGACGATGCTGTCGGTGAGCCTTCAGGGCTGCTGATCGTGTTCCGCGACATCACCAAGCAGCGGGAAGCCGAGGAGCGCTCGCGCCGGCTCTCGGCGATCCTCGAGTCGACTCCCGATGCCATCGTCGGCATGGACCTGGACGGCCGGGTCAACGTCTGGAACGCCGGGGCGGAGGCGGTCTACGGCTACCCGGCGTCTGAGATCCTGGGTCAGCCCGTCTCGATCCTGGCTCCCGAGGATCGCCTGGAGGAGGTCAGCTTCCTTCTCGAGTACGTGGCGAAGGGGGAGTCGGTCCGGAACTTCGAGACGGTCCGTCGTCGCAGGGACGGGCAGCTGGTGAACGTGGCGATCACCGTGTGCCCGATCCGCGATGGCGACGGGCGGGTCGTCGGCCTCTCGTGCTGCGGGCGGGACATCACAGATCGCATCCGCCTCGCCGAGGAGATCGAACGGAACCGGCGGAGGTTGGAGGAGGCCGAGCGGATCGCAGCGCTTCGCAACGTCGAGCGGCAGGCTGCGGAGCGGGCGAGCCGGGCGAAGAGCGAGTTCATCTCCCGGATGAGCCACGAGCTGCGCACCCCGCTCAACGCGGTTCTCGGCTTCGCCCAGCTCCTCGAGATGCAGGCGGGCGACGAGCACCGGGAAGCGATCGAGCAGATCCTCCGGGCAGGTCGTCACCTGCTCGACCTGATCAACGAGGTCCTCGACATCGCCCGCATCGAAAGCGGCCGTGTGAAGCTCTCCCTCGAGCCCGTCGAGCTCGACGAGGTGCTGCGCGAAGCCGTCGACCTGATCAGACCGTCGGCTGCGCGGCGTGAGCTCGAGATCGTGCTTCCCGCGCAGATGGAGTCGGGACTGGCGGTGGTCGCAGACCGCCAGCGGCTGATGCAGGTCTTGCTGAACCTGCTATCCAACGCGGTCAAGTACAACCGTCGGGCTGGACGCATCGAACTCGCCGTCGGCGTCGGCGCGGACGAGCGGGTGCGGGTCTCGGTCACGGACACGGGCCCCGGGGTGGATCCCGCCGACTTCGACCGCATCTTCATGCCGTTCGAGCGGTTGGGGGCCGACCAGACCGAGATCGAGGGATCCGGGGTCGGGCTCTCCCTGGCGCGGGGGCTGGTCGAGGCGATGAGCGGCGTGATGGGGGTCGAATCCGAGCCTGGACGGGGAGCGACCTTCTGGCTCGAGCTGCCCCGGGCGAGGCAGGAACCGCGGCCGCCGACCCATCACAGGGCGCCGGCGCTCGAGCCCCGCGCGGTCGAGGACCTGTCGGTGCTCTACATCGACGACAACCTCGCCAACGTCCGCCTCGTCGAGCGTGTCCTGCAGATGCGCCCCGGGGTGAAGCTGATCTCCGCCATGCAGGGACGCCTAGGGTTCGAGCTGGCGCGCGAGCACCAGCCGGATCTGATCCTGCTCGACGTGCACCTCCCGGATCTCTCTGGTGGCGATGTGCTGCGCGAGCTGAAGTGCGATCCCGCCACCTCGGGGATCCCGGTCGCGATCGTGAGCGCGGACGCGACACCGAGGGTGGTCCAGAAGTTCGAGCAGGACGGTGCGCACTTCTACCTGACGAAGCCGTTCAACATCGAGGAGCTGCTCGAGATGGTTGACGCGGTGCGCCGCGGCCCCCGTGAGGTCGATCGGTCGGGGTCGGGCCGATCAGCACCGGACCTGCCCACGCGCCCACGGCATGAGCCGGGGCGGGTGGGCAGGTCCGGCGGGAACGAGAGCGGGTGACGGGAATCGAACCCGCATAACCAGCTTGGAAGGCTGGGGCTCTAGCCATTGAGCTACACCCGCGCCAGCTCAACACTCTAGCTGGCGCGGATCCCAGCTTCCCCCGGACCCACCCCTCCGGCAGGGGTCGGCCGACAGGCGACCAGAGACACGTCTGGAGCACCGCTGTCCTGGCGACCCGAGAATACGTCTTCCCGGTCGTGGTCGCCGCTTGGGCGCTGCGTCGACCGGCCGGGCTGGTCGTGGCCCTCGCGTCCGGCCTCATGCGTGGCTTCGCCGTGGCGCTGAACCCGGGCGAACCACCGACCCTCGTGGTGGTCTGGAACTCCACCATGCAGACGCTCATCAACCTTGCGGCAGCTCTCGCCGTTTCGAGCATCGCGAACCTGGTCGAGCTCGCGGACAGGCAAGCATCGAACGATCCACTCACGGGACTCTGGAACCGTCGGCGGTTCGTTGAAGAGCTCGAGCTCGAGCTCGAACGGGCCTGGCGTGCGGGCTCCCCATTCGCGTTCGTGTACCTCGACGTCGACGGCCTCAAGGAGTGCAACGACGGTGAGGGTCACGAGGCCGGAGATCGCTTGCTCATCGAGTTCGCGGAGCGGCCGCGCGAACAGCTGCGCACCACCGATCGCCTGGCACGGCTCGGGGGTGATGAGTTCGCCTTCTTCCTACCCGGCATCGAACCCGCTGAGGTCGAGCTGGTGATGACTCGCTTGCTGGATGCCTACCAGTCGGCGTCGCGGCCGATCAGCGTGAGCGCGGGTGTCCTGACAGGGACCGCGGTTCCGACGTCGAAGCCTCGCTGCGCGCGGGAGACAGGCTCATGTACGAGGTCAAGCGGGCGGGCGGGAACGGCTATCGGATCGCGCGACTGCACCCATGGCGTCTCTGCGACGAGGGCTCGTCCCGCCATTGATACCCGGGTGCGTTGGTGCCTGGACCGCCTGCCGTGCCCGCGTCTACCACCCCGGTGGTTCGCGCAGCTTCGGCAGAGTCGGGGAGGGGAGATTCGAACTCCCGGCCTCCTGCTCCCAAAGCAGGCGCGCTAACCAAGCTGCGCCACTCCCCGGTGCGAGCCGCCCAGCCTAGCGATGATCCGGCCGTGGCCGATCCACAGGCGCCCACGCCTCGCTCGCTGCGACCCGGCGCACCGTCGTGCGCATCCCACGCATCTCAGGCAGGATCATGCGATGACCGACACCCCATGGCTTGACGACGCCTGCTCGCTGGTCGACGCGTTCCGCGCCGGAACCCGCTCACCGAAGGAGGAGCTGCAGGCGACGTTCGACGCGATCGAGAGGAGCGACCTGAACTGCTTCTCGTTCCTCGACCCTGAGCGAGCGTTCGCCGCAGCCGAGCGCGCCGACCTCAGCAAGCCGTTCGGTGGTGTCCCGGTGGGCATCAAGGAGCTCGAGCAGGTCGAGGGCTGGCCCGACACCGGCGCGTCGCTGGTGTTCAAGGACCGCATCGCGACCTACACGGGGGAGGCCGTCCGTCGCTTCATCGTCGACGGTGGCGCGGTGCCCGTTGGACTCACGACCGCGTCGGAGTTCGGCGGCCTGAACGTGAGCGTCACCAAGCTGAACGGGGTGACCCACAACCCGTGGCGGCGCGGCCGCACCGCCGGCGGATCGTCGGGAGGGAGCGCGGCGGCGGTGGCGGGCGGCCTGGTGTCCATCGCCTCCGGCGGGGACGGGGGCGGATCGATCCGCATCCCGGCCGGCTACTGCGGACTGCTCGGCATGAAGGGCACCTACGGTCGCATCAGCCGGGGGCCGGTGGCGTTCTTCCGTCCAGGCACCGTCGTGCTCGGCTGCCTCGCGCGCTCCGTGCGCGACGCGGCCCGTCACTTCGACGTCTGCGCTGGACTCGACCCTCGGGACCCGTGGACCGTCCCGAACCCCGGTGGCTGGGAAGCCGGGCTCGGCTCCACCGAGCTGAAGGGGAAGCGGGTCGCGGTTCTGCCGTCGATCGCCGGTGTCCGCCTCGAACCCGGTGTCGAGGAGCGGATCCGCGCCGCCGCGAAGGACCTGATCGAGCTCACCGGGATGATCGAGGTCGAGATCGACCTGCAGCTCCCGAACCTGGCTGCGCAGTGGGCGATGGGCAACCTGTCGACCCTCCTCGCCGAGCTCGGGAACCGCTGGCCACGCTGTGCGCCCGACCTCACCGACGAGATCGCGCTGGGTCTGATCCTCGCCCAGTCGCTCTACAACCTGCACCTGGCCAGCGTGGCGGAAGCCCAGCGGGTGCAGGCCAACGAGGCGATGGCCTCAGCGTTCGAGAAGGTCGACTACATCATCTCGGCGACGAACCCAGGCCCGGCGTTCGCCGCCGAGGCCACGACGTCCAGCCCGACGGAGACCTTCATCGACGTGGCGAAGGCCAGCCCGGCGGCCCGTTCGCTGTTCAGGGGGGTGATGGCCACCGTCCGGGTGCTGAGTGGCGCCTTCCCGCGCCTGTCGAGCTCACTGGTCGACGCGGTGGTCGAGAAGGTGCCTGACCTGGTCACCATGGGCGGCCTCACGATCATCTCGAACATCTACGGGAACCCCGCGGTGTCGATCCCGGCCGGCACGGTCGACGGGCTCCCCATCGGCATGCAGGTGCTGGCCCGGCACCACCGCGACGCCGAGCTGTTCGACGTGGCGCTGGCCTACGAGCGGGAGATCGGCTGGCCGAAGGTGGCGCCGTCGGTGAGCGGTGTGGCCCCGACCGTCGCGTGAGGGTGCCGGTGCGCGGCGGACCCCGTGGCTCGCTGTGGGTGGCTCAGGTGCATGGCGGGTGCACGGTGACCGGTACACTGACCCGCCTGTGAGAAGCACCGTCGAGCCCCTCGAGGGCAACAAGGTCAAGCTCTCGGTCGAGGTCGACGAACAGGAGTTCGAGAAGGCGATCGACGAGGCGTTCCGGAAGATCGCCCGAGAGGTGCGCATCCCCGGCTTCCGGCCCGGCAAGGCACCGCGCAAGGTGCTCGAGGCCCGCATCGGCAAGGAGACGGCCCGGGTGCAGGCGCTCAACGATGCGATCCCCGACTACTACACGCAGGCGGTGGTCGAGCACGCCGTGGACGTCATCGCTGCGCCCGAGATCGACATCGTCAGCGGTCAAGACGACGGCCCGGTCGCGTTCGACGCGGTCGTCGAGGTCCGCCCGCAGGTCACCGTGCCCGGCTACGCGAGCTTGCGGGTGACGATCCCGTCGCCGTCGGTCACCGACGAGGAGATCGACGCACAGCTCGAGCGGCTGCGGTCGCAGTACGGCGAGCTGGTCGCTGTCGAGCGTCCGGCCGCCGCCGGTGACTACGTCACGATCGACATCGCCGGGTCGCAGGGCGGCGAGCCGCTCGAAGGGCTCACCGCCGATGACTACCTCTACCAGGTGGGAAGCGGGCTGATCGTCCCGGAGCTCGATGAGCAGCTCCGGGGTGCCAAGGTGGGTGACATCCTCGAGTTCGACGCCGCGCATCCGGGCGACCCTGATGAGGGCGACCTGCACTTCCGGGTCCTGGTGAAGGAGGTGAAGGAGCGCCAGCTCCCCGAGCTCGACGACGCCTTCGCCGCGGAGGCGTCGGAGTTCGAGACGCTCGAGGAGCTCCGAGCCGACTACGCCAGGCGGTTGAGCCAGGTGAAGAAGGCCCGGGCGAGCATGGCCCTGCGCGAGAAGGTGGGCGAGGCGCTCGCCGACCTCGTTGAAGACGAGGTCCCTGAGGCGATGATCGTCGCCGAGATGCGCGAGCGCCTCAACGACCTCGCCCTCCGCCTGCAGGCGCAGGGGATGACCCTCGAGCAGTGGCTCGGGTTGAGCGGCCGCACCCAGGAGCAGCTGCTCGAAGAGCTGCGGGAGACCGCGGTGACGTCGGCCAAGGTCGACCTCGCGCTGCGGGCGGTGGCCGACGCGGAGGGCATCGAGGCGACCGAGGACGACCTCGACGCCGAGTACGAGGCCGCCGCCGCCAGGCTCGGCATCGATCCGGCCAGGATGCGGGCCGAGTTCGAGCGCGGCGGGCAGGAGCAGGCGGTACGCTCCGACATCAGGAAGCGCAAGGCACTCGACTGGCTCGTGGAGACCGTCGAGATCGTCGACGAGGAGGGCCAGCCCATCGATCGGGCCGAGCTCGAGCTCCCAGCCGGCGACCCCGACGTCGACGGAGACGGATCCGAGGCCCTCGAGACCGAAACCCAGATCGACACCGAAGAGGACGACTCGTGATCGAGCCGAGCTATGCCTACATGCCCTACGTCGACGAGAAGACGGCGATGGGCGAGAAGCGCTACGACCTGTTCTCCAAGCTGCTCAAGGAGAACATCATCTTCGTGGGCTGGCCCATCGACGACGTGGCCGCGAACCTCATCTGCGCACAGATGCTGCACCTCGAGTCCGAGGACCCTGACAAGGACATCTCTCTCTACATCAACAGCCCGGGCGGCAGCATCACCGCGCTCCTCGCCATCTACGACACGATGCAGTTCGTGAAGAACGACGTCGCCACGATCTGCTTCGGCCAGGCGGCCTCCGCCGCGGCCGTGCTGCTCGCAGCCGGTGCGAAGGGCAAGCGGCTGGCGCTGCCGCACGCCCGCATCCTCCTCCACCAGCCGTACTCGCAGGCCTTCGGCCAGGGCACCGACATCGAGCTCGCCGCGAAGGAGATCCTCCGCCTGCGCACGCTGCTGGAGGAGATCCTCTCCCGCCACACGGGCCAGCCCGTCGAGAAGATCCACAAGGACACCGATCGCGACTTCGTGATGTCCGCGGAGGAGGCTCGCGAGTACGGCATCATCGATGAGGTGATCACGACCCGGCAGCTGGCCGACCGGTCCGGCCCGATCACGGCCGTCCGGTAGGTAGCCGGCAGGAACGTAGGAAGAGCTGGGAACGCTGGGGAGGCGAGGTGGCCAAGTTCGGAGATGGCGGGGAGCTCCTCAAGTGTTCGTTCTGCGGGAAGTCGCAGAAGCAGGTCAAGAAGCTCATCGCCGGGCCGGGCGTCTACATCTGCGACGAGTGCATCGATCTCTGCAACGAGATCATCGAGGAGGAGCTGGCCGAGACCTCCGATCTGCGCTTCGAGGAGCTGCCCAAGCCTCGCGAGATCTACGAGTTCCTGAACGAGTACATCATCGGCCAGGACTCGGCGAAGAAGATCCTCTCGGTCGCGGTCTACAACCACTACAAGCGGGTCCAGTACGGCGCGACCCACGCCGACGACGTCGAGCTCTCGAAGAGCAACATCATGCTCATCGGGCCGACCGGGTGCGGCAAGACGCTGCTGGCTCAGACCCTGGCCCGCATGCTCAACGTGCCGTTCGCCATCGCGGACGCCACCGCGCTGACCGAGGCCGGCTACGTCGGTGAGGATGTCGAGAACATCCTGCTCAAGCTGATCCAGGCGGCCGACTACGACGTCAAGAAGGCGGAGACGGGCATCATCTACATCGACGAGATCGACAAGATCGCCCGCAAGAGCGAGAACCCGTCGATCACCCGTGACGTCTCGGGTGAGGGCGTGCAGCAGGCGCTCCTGAAGATCCTGGAGGGCACCACCGCCTCGGTACCGCCGCAGGGGGGTCGCAAGCACCCTCACCAGGAGTTCATCCAGATCGACACCACGAACATCTTGTTCATCTGCGGCGGGGCCTTTGCCGGCCTGGACAAGATCATCGAGAGTCGCATCGGCAAGAAGGGTGTGGGGTTCGCCGCCGACATCCGTTCCAACGGCAACCGGGATCTGGGCGAGATCTACGCGCAGGTCCTCCCCGAAGATCTCCTCAAGTTTGGGCTGATCCCTGAGTTCATCGGCCGGCTCCCCGTCCTCGGTGCAGTGAGCAATCTCGACCGGGAGGCGCTGATCCGCATCCTCGTCGAGCCGCGCAACGCGCTCGTCAAGCAGTACCGCAAGTTCTTCGAGTTCGAAGACGTCGAGCTCGAGTTCACCGATGACGCGCTCGCGGCCATCGCGGATCAGGCGCTGCTGCGCGGCACCGGTGCCAGGGGCCTTCGGGCCATCCTGGAGGAGGTGCTGCTCAACATCATGTACGAGCTTCCGAGCCGCACCGACGTCGGCAAGGTGGTGATTGACCGTGCGGTCGTGCTCGAGAAGGTGAACCCGACCCTCGTGCCTCGTAGCACCGGCCAGGCCACCCAGGCCCGGCCGAGGCGCGCCGCCTCCTGATCCCCGACCTCCGGTGGACTACGCCGGCGCGATCGAGTACCTCGACCGACACCTCAACCGCGAAGCGACGGCCGGGCGGATCGAAGGTCTGTCGCTCGAGTCGATCCGTCGGTTGGCGGCGGTCCTCGGCGATCCGCAGCGGGCCTACAAGGTGGTGCACATCACGGGCACGAACGGGAAGGGGTCGGTGGCCCGGATGGTGTCGGCGCTGCTGGTCGAGCACGGCCTGTCCGTTGGCACCTACAGCTCGCCGCACCTCGAGCGCATCAACGAGCGTCTGAGCTGGAACCTCGAGCCGATCTCCGACGACGACTTCGCCGCCCTGATCAGCGACGTCGCGGAGCTCGAGCCGCTCGCCGGGGTCACCCCTTCGTACTTCGAGCTGCTCACGGCCGCCGCGCTGTCGTGGTTCGCGCACAACGCCGTCGACGTCGCCGTGGTGGAGGTGGGGCTGCTCGGTCGCTACGACGCGACGAACATCGTCGATGCGGACGTCGCGGTCATCACCAACATCGGGTTCGACCACACCGACGGAGTGGGGGACTGGCGGTCCGCGATCGCGGCCGAGAAGGCGGGGATCATCAAGCCGGGGTCGTTCCTGGTGCTCGGCGAGACCGATCCGGATCTCCGACCGACCTTCGAGCGCGAGCCGCATGTCGGCTCGTGGATCCGCCACGAGGACTTCGACGTCGAGCAGGATCGGGTGGCCGTAGGAGGGCGGCTGCTCGACCTCCGCACCCCCGGTGGGGTGCTCGAGGACGTGTTCGTGCCCCTGCACGGCCGCCACCAGGCCGACAACGCGGCACTGGCGGTCGCGGCGACCGAGGCGTTCTTCGCCCGTCCACTCGACGCAGATGTGGTGCGCGCCGCCTTCGCCGGGCTGACGATGCCCGGGCGCGTCGAGGTGCTCGGCCGCTTCCCGCTGGTGGTCATCGATGGGGCGCACAACCCTGACGGCGCCGCCGCGCTGGTCGACACGCTGCACGACGAGTTCGATGTTGCGGGTCGCCGCATCCTCGTCGTCGGGATGCTGGCGGACCGCGACGTGGGCGCGATGCTCGACGCCCTGGAGGTCGGTCGCGCTGATCTGCTCCTCACCTGCACGGCGCCCTCCCCGCGGGCGGTCCCTGCCGGCGCGATCGCTGCCGTCGCCACCGACCGCTTTCCCGGCCTCGAGGTCGAGAGCGTGCCTGACGTCCCGGCCGCGCTCGGGCGAGCGCTCGCGGTCGCAACGGACGACGATCTGGTGCTCGTGACGGGCTCCATCTACGTCGCCGGCGCGGCTCGCAGCTTGCTCGCCCACCGCGGGGCCTGACCCTCGTCGCTCCCCGCCCGTTTGCTCGAGCCGGCGGAGCACGCTGGTGGCCCGCTGGGGTGCGCACCCCGCCCCCGGATGGAGGTACCGACCGGGTGGTGACGGTCGGCAGGGGGCCGGTTCGACCGGGGGATCGACCCCGCCTAGCCTGCAGCGCTCATGGATCGCACTCTCGTCATCTGCAAGCCCGACGCGGTGGAGCGTGGCCTCGTCGGCGAGATCATCAGCCGCTTCGAGCGGCGGAACCTGAAGATCGTGGCGATGGAGCTCCGCCAGGTCGACGAGGAGACCGCCGCCCGCCACTACGCCGAGCACGCGGAGAAGCCCTTCTACCGGGAGCTGATCGAGTTCATCACCCGCAGCCCCGCGGTGGTGATGGTCGTCGAAGGGCCCGAGGACACCTGGCAGGTCGTGCGGACCATGATGGGAGCGACCAACCCACGTGAGGCCGCCCCCGGCACCATCCGCGGCGACCTCGGGATCCTCTTCACCGAGAACCTGATCCACGGCTCAGACTCGGCGGAGTCCGCGGCACGCGAGATCGACATCTGGTTCCCGGGGCTCAGCTGACCACTTGATGGTCGTCGGCCCTCTCTGTTGCGATCTGGTTACGGAGGGCTAGGCTTTCCAGTGGAGTAGGTGCCCGGTTCCACTGAGCAAGAGTGGGCATTGTGGCCTAGCCTGCGACTGACACCTCGCCCGCCCCCGTCCCCGGAGACCGAGCGGAATATGGCCGCACAAGTCCTATCGTCGCTCTCCTCGCTGATGGGTCGCGACATGGCCGTCGACCTGGGCACGGCCAACACGCTCATCTACGTCCGCGGTGAGGGCATCGTGCTGAACGAGCCCTCGGTGGTGGCCGTCAACGTCAACGACGGGCGGCCTGTCGCGGTCGGCACCGAAGCGAAGCGCATGATCGGTCGCACCCCTGCGCACATCCGTGCGATCCGCCCGCTGAAGGACGGCGTGATCGCCGACTTCGACTACTGCGAGAAGATGCTGCGCTACTTCATCCAGAAGGTGCACCGGTCGAAGTGGGCGAAGCCCCGCATGGTCATCGCCGTGCCATCGGGCATCACGCCGGTCGAGCAGCGCGCCGTCCAGGAAGCCGCGGAGTTCGCCGGCGCCCGGAAGCCCGCCTACATCATCGAGGAGCCGATGGCGGCGGCGATCGGCGCCGGCCTGCCGGTCCAGGAGCCGACCGGCAACATGATCGTCGACATCGGCGGCGGCACCACCGAGGTCGCGGTGATCTCCCTCGGCGGCGTGGTCACCAGCCAGTCGATCCGGGTGGGGGGCGACGAGCTCGACGAGGCCATCATCAACTTCATCAAGAAGGAGTACAGCCTGGCTCTCGGCGAGCGCACGGCCGAAGAGGTCAAGATGGCGCTCGGATCGGCCTGGGCGCTCGAGCAGGAGTTGCACGCGGAGATCCGCGGTCGTGACCTGGTCACCGGGCTGCCGAAGACGATCGTCACCTCCACCGAGGAGATCCGGGAGGCGCTCGAGGAGCCCGTCTCCGCGATCGTCGACGCGGTGAAGGTCACCCTCGACAAGACGCCGCCCGAGCTGGCAGCCGACATCATGGAGCAGGGCATCGTGCTCGCAGGTGGCGGCGCGCTGCTCAACGGCATCGACGCCCGGCTCGAGCACGAGACCGGGATGCCCATCGTCATCGCCCCCAACCCCCTCTACGCGGTGGCGATCGGGTCCGGGCAGTCGCTCGAGGAATTCGAGGCTCTGAAGGGCGTGCTGTTCTCAGCCAACGTGAGCGGCTGACGGGGCCGCCGAAGTGGCTGTCTCCCGGCGCACCGGGCGCTCACGGTTCACCCTCTTCCTGCTGATCCTCACCTCCGTCACCCTGCTCACCCTCGACTACCGGGGCTTCGAACCCATCGACCGGGCCCGCTCGGCGGTGCTCTCGGCGTTCGAGCCGGTCGGCTCGTTCGCCTCGGACACCTTCGAGCCGGTGCGCAACGCCTGGAACGGTGCGTTCTCCTACGACGAGCTCGCGAAGGAGAACGAGGAGCTGCGCCTGCGGGTCGACGAGCTCGAGGGGCAGATCACCAGCGGCGAGGTGGCCAAGCAGTCGCTGCGACAGCTCCTCGAGCAGGCGGATCTCCCCTTCGTCGACAACATCCCCACGGTGCGCGCCCGGGTGATCTCGGGTGCGGTGTCCAACTTCGACCGCACCATCGAGATCGACCGCGGGGAGCGCGCGGGCCTCCGACGTGGGATGCCGGTGGTGACCGGCCAGGGGCTCGTTGGTCGAGTGGTGCGGGTCTCGGGGGACCGCGCGGTGGTTGACCTGCTGTCGGGCGGCAACTTCTCGGTCGGCTTCAGCGTGGTCGGCACGAACGTGCTCGGGGTCGTCCGAGGCCAAGGCGACGGTCAGAGGCTGCTCGGCACGGTCGACGTCGATCGGCTCGTGTCCCCCGGGCAGATCGTGGTGACGAGCGGCGTGGCCGGCTCGACGTTCCCGCAGGGCATCCCCATCGGCACGGTGTCGGAGGTGGGCGACGACACCGGCTCGCTGCAGCGCGAGCTGGCGATCGACATGCTCGCCCGCCAGTCAGACCTGTCGTTCGTCACGGTCGTGCTCTGGGAACCGACGGAGCCGTGAGAAGCTGGGCGCGCTTCGCGCTGCTGCTGCTCACCGCGGCGGTGCTCCAGCGCGGACTGCTCTCCCAGCTCCGGGTGGCCGATGTGTCGGTCGACAGCTTCCTCCTGTTGGCCGTGGCAGCCGGCATCACCGGCGGTGGCGACCGTGGTGCGGTGGTGGGGTTCTTCTCCGGTCTGGTGCTCGACCTGCTGGTGCAGACGCCGCTCGGGCTCTCGGCGCTCGTGTACTGCCTGGTCGGCTTCGCGGCGGGACGGCTGCACGGAACGGTCGTGCGCTCGAACCGGGCTCTTCCCGCGCTGCTCGCGGCTGTGGTGAGCATCGCCGGTGTGGGGCTCTACGCGGTGATCGGGGAGCTGGTGGGTCAGGTGGGCGCGGTGACCGGACACCTCCCGACGATCATGGCGGTCGTGGGTGTCGCGAACCTGGTGCTGTACCCGGTGGTCCGGCCGGTGGTCACCTGGGCGTGGGGCGACGAACCCGGCCTGCGGCCCGCGAGGAGATGACCGGTCGGATCTGATGGACTGGCACCGCTGATGGACCACGAATCCCCCCGTCTCCGACTGAGCATCCTCGGCATCGTGGTGGTGTCCCTGTTCGGGACCCTCTTCGCTCGCCTCTGGTACCTCCAGGTGCTGGCAGCTCCGGAGTACCGGGTCGAGGCGCAGGCCAACCGGGTCCGGACGATCGCGCAGGAGGCGCCGCGGGGTCGCATCCTCGATGCCAAGGGCCGGGTCATCGTCGACAACCGCACCTCCCTCGTCGTCACCGTGAACCCCCACGAGCTGCAGGAGGTGCCAGACAGCGCGCAGCTCAAACGCCGGCTCGCTGAGACCCTCACCCGGTTCGGGGTCCCGACGAAGGTGTCCACGATAGAGCGGCGCCTCGGCGACAAGCAGTACAACCCGCTCCAGCCGATCCCCGTCGCGATCGACGTGCCTGAGGAGCTGTTCGTCTACCTGAGTGAGCGGGCGGACGAGTTCCCCTCGGTCGAGGTGCGTCGCGAGTCGGTGCGCTCCTATCCCTACGGGGAGACCGCGGCCCATCTGATCGGCTACGTGGGCCGGATCTCGCAGAAGGAGCTGGCCGACAAGCAGGGAACGCCTTCTGACCCGAAGCCGAACGACAAGCCCTATCAGCCGGACTCGAACATCGGGAAGAACGGGGTCGAGCGCACCTACGAGGACGATCTCCGCGGCTACCCCGGGATCAGGACGGTCGAGGTCGACGCGCAGAACCGGGTGGTGCGCACGATCGACGAGCAGCCACCGATCCCGGGCCACGACATCCAGCTGACCATCGATCTCGACGTGCAGCAGCTCGCCGAGAGGGTCCTGCGGGAGAAGCTCGACTCGATCCGGGGTGGTCGCACCCGTGACGGGCGTCTGCGCGCCGCACCCGCCGGTGCTGTGGTGGTGCTCGACCCGAACAACGGCAACGTGATCGCGATGGCCTCCGTGCCCACCTACAACCCGGAGGAGTTCGTCAACGGGATCAGCCAGACCCGCTACGACCAGCTGACGGGCGGGGCGGCGTCGGAGAACCCGTTCATCAACCGGGCGGTCCAGGGACAGTACGCGCCAGGTTCCACCTTCAAGCCGATCACCGCCTACGCCGCACTCTCCCACGGCATGATCGACCGCACCACCACCTACAACGACCGGGGCTCCTACGACGCCGGCGACCGGGTGTTTGGGAGCCCCTCCGCCGCAGGTCCCGTCAACGTCGCCCGGTCGCTCACCGTGTCGAGCGACGTCTTCTACTACTGGATCGGACACCGCTTCTACCGTGAGCGGGCGACCTACGGTGAGCTGGCGATGCAGGAGGCGGCGTTCGCGTTCGGCCTCGGTGAGCCGACCGGTGTCCCTCTGGTGGACGAGCGTTCCGGCAACATCCCAACGCCCGAGTGGAAGCGCAGGATCTGGGAGTCCCTGCCTCCCGAGGAGCAGAAGTTCGGTGATCCGAACTGGTATCCAGGCGACAACATCAACATGGCGATCGGCCAGGGTGACGTGCTGGTGACACCGTTGCAGCTCGCGAACGTGTACGCCGTGCTGGCCAACGGCGGCACGCTCTATCAGCCCAACGTCGTGGCGCGCGTACTGCGTTCGCCGAACGATCCGGTCGACCCGGGGGGAGTCGTGCGGGAGATCCAACCGGTGGTCAAGCGCCAGATCCCCCTGCCCCCGGAGGTTCGTGATCCGATCGTGCAGGGGTTGCGTGGGGTCACCACCGACCCAAGGGGCACGGCGACCGCGCCGTTCCGGGGGTTCGACCAGACCGCGTTCCCGATCGCGTCCAAGACCGGCACCGCGGAGGTCAAGGGCAAGGCTGACTCCTCGTGGTTCGCGGCGTTCGCACCCGTCGACGCACCCCGGTACTCGATGGTCGCGATCCTGGAGGAGTCCGGCTTCGGCGCGGAGGCGGCGGCACCGGTCGTGCGCAGCCTGCTGGAGCTGGTCTCCGGGCAGCAGGTCACCGATCTCTCCGAGATCACCGGGGGGGCCGAGTAGTGGCGGTCGCTCCGCTCGCCTCGTCGATGGCCCGCCCCCGCAGCGATCGCAGCCGGCGCGACCTGTCGGCCCCCTGGCGGCACGTCGACGGGCTTCTCGTCATCTGCGTGGCCGCGCTCGCCTCGGTGGGTGTGCTGATGGTGTTCAGCGCGACCCGGGGTCCGACCGATCCTCCCGACCGCTCCTTCCTCGTGCGTCAGGGGCTGTTCGTGATCCTCGGCGCCGGCGTGATGGTGACCGTGACCCTCGTCGACTACCGGCGGCTGCGCGACTGGGCCTGGGTGTTCTACGGGGCGAGCACGCTGAGCCTGCTCGGGGTGCTGTCGCCGCTCGGTCAGCGGTCCAAAGGGGCGCAGGCCTGGTTCGGATTCGGTTCGTTCCAGGTGCAACCGGCGGAGTTCGCCAAGGTGGCCCTGATCCTCACCCTGGGGTCGCTGCTCGCCATGTGGGCAGGTGACATCGACCTGCGTCGGCTCGCGCTGGTGCTGGTGGTCTCCGGCGGCCCGATGGCCCTGATCTTGCTGCAACCCGATCTGGGGACGGTGCTCGTCCTCGTGTCGATCGTGCTCGGGATGCTGCTGGTCGCGGGACTGCGGCTCCGCTACATCATCGCGCTGAGCATCGTCGGCCTCGTCGGTGTGGTCGGCATCCTCAACTCGAACGTGCTCAAGCAGTATCAGAAGGATCGTCTCACCGCCTTCCTCGATCCCAGCCGTGACACGCAGGGCACCACCTACAACGTCGTCCAGAGCCAGATCGCCGTGGCGAACGGTGGTCTCACGGGTGAGGGGCTCTTCGACGGGCGCCAGACCCAGCTCCAGTTCGTCCCCGAGCAGCAGACCGACTTCATCTTCACCGCGGTGGGCGAGGAGCTCGGCTTCATCGGCGCGGCGACCGTGCTCGGGCTCTACGGCGCGGTGATGTGGCGGGTCTGGCGCACCGCCCAGCTCTCCCGGGATCTGCTCGGCACCCTGCTCTGCGTGGGCGTGCTGTCGATGCTCGCCTTCCAGATCTTCGAGAACGTGGGCATGGCCATGGGGATCATGCCGGTGACCGGCATCCCGCTGCCGCTGCTGTCCTACGGGGGGTCCTCGACGCTGGCCACCTTCGCCTCTCTGGGGCTCGTGCTGAACGTCCACATGCGCCGCTTCCGCTGAGGGCCCGCCAGGGTGCGGCCCCCGGGCTGCGGGAGCAAGTCTTGAGACATCCGCCGGTCGGCGGGGTGGATCCGGGGACGTCGCCGGCGGGTGCCGCCTCGCCGGTCTCGGGTGTGGGGACGGGCTCGGCGCTTCCACCTCCCCGGGGAAGTCGACCCGTCCGGTAGGCTTCTGTGCACATGAACGATCTGTGGCCACAGCTCGAACCCCTGTTGGCCAAGGTCCAAAAGCCCGCCAGGTATATCGGTCTCGAGGAGGGCTCCATCCGGCCCGAGCACGGGCCTGGCAAGGTCTCGTGGCTGCTCATCTACCCGGACACCTACGAGGTCGGCCTGCCCAACCAGGGCCTGCAGATCCTCTACGAGATCCTCAACGAGCGTGCCGACGCCGTGGCGGAGAGGACCTACGCCCCGTGGGTCGACCTCGAGGCGCTGCTGCGCGCCCGGGGTCTGCCGCTGTTCTCCGTGGACACCCACCGACCGGCCGGCCAGTTCGACCTGCTCGCGTTCAACCTGTCCGCCGAGCTCGTCTACACCAACGTCCTCAACTGCATCGACCTCGCTGGCGTGCCCGTACGGGTCGCCGACCGGCGTCCCGAGCACCCGCTGGTGATCGCCGGTGGGCACTGCACCTACAACCCGGAGCCGTTGGCCGACTTCCTCGATGCCGTCGTGCTCGGCGACGGCGAGGAGGTGGTGGGTGAGATCACGGAGCTCGTCGGCGAGTGGAAGGCCTCCGGCCGCACCGAGGGGTCGCGTGAGCAGCTCCTGCGGGAGCTGTCGAAGGTGCCGGGCGTGTACGTACCTTCGATGTACGAGGTCAGCTACGCCGGTCGGGAGCTGGTGGCGGTCACCCCCCGATATCCGGATGTGCCTGAGCGGGTCGAGAAGCGCACGATCGCCGATCTGGCCGACTGGCCGTATCCGAAGCGCCAGCTCGTGCCGCTCACCGAGGTGGTGCATGACCGCCTGAACGTCGAGGTCTTCCGGGGTTGCACCCGGGGCTGCCGCTTCTGCCAGGCAGGCATGATCACCCGCCCGGTCCGTGAGCGTCCGGCAGCACAGGTACGGAGGATGATCGCCGACGGCCTCCGCCGCACGGGCTACGACGAGGTGGCCCTCACCTCGCTCTCCACCGCCGACTACAGCGGGATCGAGGACCTCGTCCGTGACGTGATCGACGACGCGCCGGGTGGCCAGCCGGTCTCGGTGTCGTTGCCGAGCCTGCGGGTCGACGCGTTCACCGTGGGCGTCGCCTCGGAGATCCAGCGGTCGAAGCGCACCGGGCTCACCTTCGCGCCCGAGGCAGGGACGTGGCGCCTGCGGCAGGTCATCAACAAGCTCATCCGCGAGGAGGACCTCTACGCCGCGGTCGAGAGCGCCTACTCGCAGGGGTGGCGTCGGGTGAAGCTGTACTTCCTCACCGGTCTGCCCACCGAGACCGACGTCGACACGCTGGGCATCGCCGAGCTGGCGCGCAACGTGGTGCGGATCGGTCGGACCTACTCCAAGCAGGCATCTGCCACGGTTTCGGTGGGGGGCTTCGTGCCCAAGCCGTTCACCCCGTTCCAGTGGTTCGGGCAGAACACAGTGGCCGAGCTGCAGCGCAAGATCGGGTTGCTGCGTGACGCGACCAGACGCGATCGGGGCGTGCAGCTCAAGTGGCACGATCCGAAGGCGTCGTTGATCGAAGGGCTGGCCAGCCGTGGGGACCGCCGGCTCGGCCCGGTGATCGAGGAGGTCTGGCGCAAGGGCGGCACGTTCCAGGAGTGGTCGGAGCGCTTCAACCACGACCTGTGGGTCGAGACCATGGCCGCGCACGGGTTGGACATCGACTGGTACGTGCACCGCCACCGCGACGAGCACGAGGTGCTGCCATGGGAGCACCTCTCCGCGGGCCTGCACCGCGACTTCCTCTGGCAGGACTGGCGCGACGCACTCGCGGAGCAGGGCCTTCCCGACTGCCGGTGGACCCCTTGCTACGACTGCGGCGCCTGCACCGGGTACTCGATCGAACACATCGTGGCCTCCGCGGTGCCGCCGGCCGGTGGTAGCCAGGGCACCTGGCAGGACCTCGACTCCGGCGGCGAGGTGCCGGTCACGCTGCTGTCCGGTCGCGCCAGCGGGGTGGGTGGCCGATGAGGATCCGCCTGCGGTACAGCAAGCTCGGCAAGATCCGCTTCACCAGCCACCGCGATGTCGCCCGCATCTGGGAGCGGACGGTGCGCAGGGCAGCGTTGCCTGTGGCACGGACCGAGGGCTTCGCCTCCCGTCCGAGGATGCACTTCGGGTTGGCGCTGTCGACCGGGTACGAGTCGACCGCTGAGTACCTCGATCTCGACCTGGCCGAGCCGGACGCGGCCTCCGTCGATCTCACGCTGCTCGCCGAGCAGCTCACCGACCTGCTCCCCGCCGGCCTGAGCGTCGACGCGGTGGGGCAGCTCTCCCCGGGAGCGGTCTCGCTCCAGCAAGCGGTCACGAGCTGCACCTGGCGCCTGGAGCTGCCCGGGATGACCGCGGCCCAGGCTCGTGGCGAGGTGCAGCGGCTCCTCGCGGCGCCCAGCCTGGTCGTGACACGCGAGCGAAAGGGTCAGCCGGTCACCGATGACCTGCGACCCGCACTGCTCGGGCTCTCCGTCGAAGTCGGCCCTCAGGGGCTGACGGTGCTGGAGGCCGAGCTGGCCACCCAGCCGCGTGGGGTCCGGCCCGCGGAGCTGATGGCCCTGTTCGACCCACCCTGTCCCGACCCGATCGAGCTCGGGGGCCGGGTGTGCCGGACCCACCAGTGGATCGGCGACGACGGCGCCAGGCGGGAACCGCTCACCGCCTCGGACGCGACGTCGCCCGCGCATGCCGAGGTGCGTGCGTCGTGAGGAAGGAACGCATCGATGACGGACTCAGCTGTCAACCCTGCGGGAGATCCCGCCGTCAGCGGGCCCCCGGGGATCGCAGAGACCCCTCCGCCCGCTGGCGCCAGCCCTGCTCGGGCTGAGACCGAGCCGGGGCGATCCGCGGCCGGCGATCCACCGGACGAGGCCACCGGCGATCGTCCGAGATCCCGGCGCCGGCGCGGCTCTCGCGGCGGTCGGGGACGGGGGGGTGCAGCGCAGCGTTCGGAGGCAGGTTCGGAGGCATCCGGAAATGCTCCCGAGGGCGGTGCCGAGGTCGACGTGCTGATCGACGCCGGCTCCTCGGCTCCGGCGCGGCCTCCGATGACCCGGGCGTCGACGGGTGCGGGCACGGAGCGGCCATCGAAGGCGGCAGAGCGCAGCCGGATGCCCGACGAGCTACCGGAGCGCACGATGGAGGGTCGTCCCAAGTCGCCCGAGGCGGCCGAACGGGCCCTGGTGCGCAAGCCCCGGATCGGCGACACCCGACCCGCGCCTGAGCCGCCTCCGGTCGCCGCACCCAAGCCCAGGTCACGTCGTCGTCGTGGCGGTCGGACCCCTAGCGCGGCGAACGAGGGGAGCGCGGCTCCGGTCAAGCCGGTCGAGGCCATCCTCGGTGGAGGGCCGGTGGAGCTGGACGAGGCCGATCTCGAGCGGCGCCGAGGGCGGCAGCGGAAGGGCCGGCCGGTCGGTCGCTACCTCATGGTGGTGAGTGTGCGCCCCCAGGCGACGCAGGTCGCGGTGCTCGAGGGGCGCAACCTGATCGAGCACTACGTGTCCCGGCCCGCCGACGACATCTCCCAGATCCACGGCAACATCTACCTGGGCAGGGTCCAGAACGTGCTCCCGGGTATGGAGGCCGCGTTCGTCGACATCGGCACGCCGAAGAACGCGGTGCTCTACCGGGGTGACGTGCAGTACGACGCGGAGGACATCGAGGAGAAGGGGCCGCCGCGCATCGAACAGCTGCTCAAGCCCAAGCAGACGATCATCTGCCAGGTCACCAAGAACCCGATCGCCCACAAGGGCGCCCGCCTCACGCAGGAGGTGTCCCTTCCGGGTCGCTTCGTGGTGCTGATCCCCAACAGCTCGACCTACGGGATCTCCAAGCGCCTCCCTGATGACGAGCGGAGGCGCCTGCGCGCGATCCTCGACCGGGTGAAACCCGACAAGCACGGGTTGATCGTCCGAACCGCCGCTGAGGGGGTGACGCGGGAGGAGATCGAGGCCGACGTGTTCCGCCTGCTCGCCCAGTGGGAGCAGATCGACGCGCTGTCCCGGACCGCACAGGCACCGGCGCTGCTGTACCGGGAGCCGGACATGGCGCTGCGCATCATCCGGGAGGAGTTCAACGAGGACTACCGGGGGGTTCTCATCGACGACGAAGCGCTGTATCGAGATGTGCGTGACTACGTCGCCTCGATCTCCCCGGCGTTGGCCGACCGGGTGCAGTTCTACGACAAGGCGACAGAGCCGCTGTCGATCTTCGAGCGGTATCACGTGCACGAACAGCTGCACAAGGCGCTCGACCGCAAGGTCTGGCTGCCCTCGGGTGGCTCGCTGGTCATCGAGCACACCGAGGCGCTGACCGTGATCGACGTGAACACCGGCAAGAACGTCGGCAGCTCGAGCCTGGAAGAGACGGTCTTCAAGAACAACCTCGAAGCCGCGGTCGAGATCGCCAAGCAGCTGAGGCTCCGCGACATCGGCGGCATCATCGTGATCGACTTCATCGACATGGAGGTGCGGGAGAACCGCGAGGAAGTGATCCGGGTCTTCCGTGACGCGCTGGCCAGGGACAAGACCCGCACCCAGGTGTTCGACATCTCCGAGCTCGGCCTGGTTGAGATGACCCGCAAGCGCATCGGGGAGGGTCTGCTGGAGTCCTTTTCCTCCCTCTGCCCGGAGTGCGACGGTCGAGGCGTGCTGATCGAGCAGTCGCTGATCGAGTAGCGGGCGGGGCTGTGCCTCCGCGTCGCCCCGGCTTGGTCGGGGCGCCCCCGGCCCGGTAGCCTTGCGCCCCTATGTACGCCGTGATCAAGACCGGGGGCAAGCAGTACAGGGTCGAGGAAGGTCAGCGACTCGAGGTCGAGCGCCTTGACGCAGACACGCCCGAGGTGCAGCTCACCCCGGTGCTGCTGGTCGACGGCGACACGGTGCTCGCCACGCCGGCCGATCTGGCGGGTGCGGCGGTGACCGCCCGTATCGTGGGTGAGGCCAAAGGCCCGAAGATCGAGGGTTTCACCTACAAGGCGAAGGCCAACCAGCGGCGCCGGTGGGGCCACCGGCAGGGCTACCACACCATCGAGATCACCAGCATCAAGAAGGGCTGACGATGTCCAAGACCAAAGGTGGCGGCTCCACCCGCAACGGACGCGACTCGCAGAGCAAGCGGCTCGGGGTCAAGCGCTTCGACGGTCAGGTGGTCACCGCGGGCACGATCATCGTGCGCCAGCGGGGCACCCGGATCCATCCGGGTGAGAATGTCGGCCGCGGTGGCGACGACACGTTGTTTGCCACCGCCGCGGGCAAGGTGAGGTTCGGCCAGCGTCGGGGCCGCAAGCTGGTCGACGTCCTCCCCGAGTGATCGGCTCTCCCTGACCACTTGTCGGTCGGGGGAGAGGCATGCAGGTGCGACTCGTGCTCGCCGTTCGCGGGCGACACAGGATGCGTCGACGAGGTCGGCGATCGGCAGTACCTGCCCGGAATCGTGGCTCGCGTCCCCGCTCACGCTGCGACGTCGAAGCCCCGGGGTAAGCGGTCGGTGGACCAGCCGAGCAGGCGTACCGCCTGTTCGCAGGCGAAGCGGTCGGTCATGCCACCTACGTAGGCCACGGCGGCTTCCACCATGTTGGTCGTGTGGGCTCCTGCTGGTAGCAGCTCCGGGTGTTCGCAGTAGTGCTCCACCAGTGCACGCAGCATCGCGATCACCGCTTCGGCCTGGGCGATCGAGGCCGGTCTGAGGTAGATGCGTTCGTGGTTGAAGGCCCGGAAGGTGGCCAGGACCTCAGCGTGCTCGTGATCGAGACCGATCTGGCCGGTCGTGGCGATCGTGTTGATCATCTGGTGGACGAGCACATCGATCTGCCCGCTCCTGTCGGTGCCACAGAGCTCGCGCACGCTCGGTGGCAGCTCGTCCGGACGAACGACACCCGCGTGGACCGCGTCTTCGAAGTCGTGACACAGGTAGGCGATGCGGTCGGCCCAGCTCACCACCTCGGCTTCGGGAGTGGCAGGCGCGGGGCGGGACCAGGAGTGGTTGCGGACGCCGTCAAGCGTCTCCGCACACAGGTTCAATGGCCGGAGCACGACGTCCGCGCCGAACACTGCGTGGTCATACCCATCGGGGAGGAACACCGACAGCGCTTCCTCGCTGGCATGCCCGCCCGGCCCGTGCCCGCAGTCGTGAGCGAGCGCGATGGCTTCCGTCAGCGCCACGTTCAACCGGCAAGCCCGGGCGACGGAGGTCGCCACCTGGGCGACCTCCAAGGCGTGGGTGAGGCGGGTGCGCTGATGATCTCGGGGGAACACGAACACCTGGGTCTTGCCGGCGAGCCGGCGGAAGGCCTGGCTGTGCAGGATGCGGTCGCGGTCGCGCTCGAAGCACGTTCGGTGAGGGTCGGGCTCTTCCTCGACGGCACGATGGCCCGCACCGGTCGCCAGGGTGGCCCCTGAGGCTAGGGAGGCCCGCTCCTCTGCCTCACGTTCCTCCCGCAGGGAAGGCAAGCCGACGGTGACGTTCGCGGCCCGAAGGCCGTCGTGCGCCCGGCGCACGGGTCCGTCAGCGCCGAATCCCTGATGCGTTCGTGCCCAGCGCGCAGCCCGCGGGGTCTGCCCGACGGTCTTCCCGACGGCGTCGATGACGAGGGGCTCCATGCGCAGGAGCGTACGCAGGGGGTGTGACAAGCAGGCGCAGGGTGCACGCAACGCGTTCGCACCCTTTCGCAGAGCGACAGAGCGTGGTATCAATAGGTAACGCAATCGCCGTCAGAGCCCAGAACGAGATGGGTCGGATAGATCATTCGTCTAGTTCTGGCGGCCTGTTCGCCGGAGCAGGGGGCTGAGGGACGAGGGGAGGTGGCCAGGTTGCGGGACGAACGCGACCACAAGCGGTTCTGGCGTGACGTGGGTGCCTCCGCGGCGGAGTACGCCCTGATCTTCGCCGTGCTCGTCGCAGGGACCGTCGGTGCGTTCGAGCAGGTCTCGAAGGCGACCCGCTCCGAGGTCAACAACCAGGCCGACTGTGTGTCGACCCGCCCGCCGCCGCCGTCGTGCAACTTCCGCGAGTCGCGGCCGACCACGACCACCACCGCACCTCCCCCCACGACGGTGCCCCCCACCGTCACGGTCACCTCGTCGACCACCACGACGACTGCCCCACCCACGACCACGACGACCGTCCCACCGGCCAACGGCAGCTGGGCGTCCTCCAGCTCGGGCTGGGTCAGCCCGCCGGTCTGGTACGGCCAGGGGATCATCCAGCTCACCGCGGGAAGCACACCGGTCGCCGGAGCCCACGTGATCGGCATCGTCAGGCTCCTCAACCCACCGACCGGCCAGCAGTTCGCCGTCGAGTGCGTCACCGACGCTGCCGGGCGCTGTGTGCTGCGCTACGACGTCTCCTACACCGACGTGACGCGCATCGAGCTGAGCGTGCTGTCGGTGGAGTCCAGCTACCCGTCCGGCTCGTTGCCGGCCGCCCTGGAGTTCTCGAAGCCATGAGTGCGTCGAGGAGCAGGGGACGAACAGTGCGACGCGGTCGCTCGGATCGGGGTGCCGCGCTCACCGAGACGGCTTTCCTCGCACCGATCGTGCTGCTGCTGATCTTCGCCATCCTCGAGTACGGCCCGCTGTTTCGCGACTACCTGACCGCTGGTGACGCGGTCGCCGACGGGGCACGCATCGGCGGCGCTCTCGGTCCGGACCTCGCCCGCATCGATGCGTCGAATCCCTCGTCCGCAACGGCGACCGCCGACTACTTCATCGTTCGGGCCGTGATCCAGGCGACGGCATCGGTGAACGTCGACGACCTGGAGCGGATCGTGATCTGGGATGCCCGCCCAGCCTCCGCGGGAGCCCCGCTCAAGCAGCTCCCCGCCGCATGCAGGACGGGCAGTGGCACAGGGGTGACCGCTTCCGGCGCCTTCGGGTCGTGCAACATCTACAACCCGAAGGTGGCGATGCAGAAGCTCGCTGAGCCGAACGGGTACCTCTACTTCAACTGCGCCGCCACGCCCAGCAGCCCGGCCTGCCACTGGAACCCTGTCACCCGCAAGAACGGCCCGACCATCGGCGACATCGAGTACCTGGGCGTGTACCTCAAGGCCAAGGTCCCGATGACCACCGGGTTGTTCGGCAGGGAGTTCACGATCGAGCAGGCCACCATCGTGCGACTCGAACCCGGAGGGATCCGATGAGCGCCCACCGCGAGCGACGCACCCCGATGCTCCGTGGTGATGAGGGTGCGGTCATCGTGGAGGCGGCGCTCGTCCTGCCGCTGATCGTGATGCTCGTGCTGGCCACGCTGGAGTTCGGCTTCCTGCACCAGGACGCCAACCAGCTCGAGCGGTCAGTTCAGACCGCGGCGAGGGTCGGCGCCAGCATGGCTACCAACGGATTCGCCGACTACGAGGCGCTCCGATCGCTCGACTCATCGCTGTCGAAGCTCCACGAGGCGACGGTCAAGAAGGTGGTCATCTATCGCGCCTCGACCCCGAACGGGAACGTCCCGGCTGCGTGTCTGACCGCGTCGACCACCCCGCCGCTGGGCGCCCACGGGGTGTCGACGGGCACGACGCGCTGCAACGTCTACGTCACAGACCAGGTGAAGGCCGCGAACCCCAACACGGGCTTCCCCTCGACGAGCAGCACCCGCCCTTCCTGCACCGGCGGGTGGGACGTCAACTGGTGTCCGAGCAGTCGGCGTCGCAACATCCCAGCTGACTACCTCGGGGTCTGGGTGCAGATCGAGTACAAGCCCGTGACCTCGCTGTTCAACAGGTCGACGGTCACCGTGGCCCGAAAGGCCGTGTTCCAGGTGGAGCCCTGCGCGGCCGGCGATCCTGCATGCAGCTGAGCGCGGCTCGAGGAGGAGGTGCACAGCAGTGACCCTGCCAGTCGGTGACCGCAGCCTCCCGCCGCTCGTGCGGAGGTCCTCACGCAGACGCCGGATCAGGGGCGAGCGGGGATACGTGCTCGCCCTCACCGCGCTGCTGATCATCCCGTTGCTGGGCGTCACCGGTCTGGCCGTCGACCTCGGCTTCTGGTACGCCCGAGCGGCGCAGATCCAGCGCGCGGCCGATGCGGCGGCGCTCGCGGGCGTCGTCTACCTCCCCGACGAGACCGCGGCGCGCAACCGGGCACGGGAGGTCGCCGCTCTCAACGGCTTCACCCACGGGGTGAACGGCGTCACCGTCGAAGTGCAGCGCAGCGGTGTGCAGAACAACGAGCTGGTGGTGACGATCACCGACCCCGACGTGGAGAAGTTCCTGACCGCGCCGTTGCGCAGCAGCGCGGTGTCGATCAGCCGTGGCGCGACGGCGCGCTACATCGAAGCCGTGAAGATGGGCAGCCCCCGGAACTTCCTCGGAACCGGTGATCTGGCCGGGGTCCTGCCTGCCGCAATCGACACCCCCGCGCAACGGCCAGGCTTCTGGTTGGCGATCAGCGGGCAGTGCTCCTCGAAGGAGAACGGCGACCGCATCATGGCCCGCACCACCCGCAACTACACCCAACAGACCGCGAACCCGCGCCCGGTGAGTGCGAGCGCGGGCTCGTTCCGCTGCGCGACGAACTCGATCGTGCAGAACAACGCCGAGTTCGATCCTCGCGGCTACTTCTACGGGATCAAGGTCCCACAGGGCTACGCAGGGGGCTCGATCTCGATCGAGGTCTACGACGCGGCCGCGTGCAGCGCCAGCAGCATCGACTCGACGGCGGTGTTCAAGACGACCTACGTGGTTCGTCGCAACGACAACCCGTACCCGCCCGAGGCGACGGTGCTGGCGACCCGCTCGATCGCAGGCGGGGCAGACACGAACACCTGTGCGACGCCGGCCTCGCTGACCGCCGGCGGCTATCGGGGTGGGTGGCGCCAGATCTACAGCATCGCCTCACCCACCCCGGGCACGTACTACCTGCAGGTCTACACGGCGACCACCGGCACCGACACCACCCGACACGGCTCGAACGGGTTCGCGCTGCGTGCCAACGTCGGTGGGGGCACCTGGGAGCCGTGCACCGGTGACCCCAACGATCCCGTCTCCGGCCGCCCTGGGACGCTTCCCGCGTCGAACTGCCCGAACGTGTTCGGGATCGACAACATGGGGGTGTACGCGAACCTGAGCGGCACCTCCGCCACCTTCTACCTGGCCCAGGTCGAGGCCGAGCACCAGGGCAAGCAGATGCAGATCGACCTGTTCGACCCGGGTGAGGGTTCCCGACTGCTCGAGGTGCTCGACCCGAACGGTAACCCCGCGTCGTTCAGCTGGGAGGTGCTCTGCTACGACGGGTCCGAACCGGTGGGCAGCACCTGCCCTGGCGGTGACGCGACACCGACCGGCGGTTGGCGAAGCACGGCGCCGACGACCTCGCTCGATCTGTGGGGCAACCAGTCGGGCAACCCGCCGCAGTCGTGGAACCCCCAGCCCGGTCCGTACCGCAGCTCCACGTCCAAGTACAGCGACCGGACCTTGCGCCTCACCGTGCCGCTCCCCTCCAACTTCGCGGCCGTCTACGGCTCACGCACCTGGTGGAGAATCCGCTACACGGTCGGTGACGCCCCGACCGACCGCACGACCTGGGGCGTCTCCATCAAGGGCAACCCGGTCCGGCTCGTCCGGTGACCAGCTGACCCGCCCGCTGCCGCGGGTCGGGAGCCGTAGGCTGGAGTCGTGGCTGGGTTCGTCGACGAGTGCCAGATCAACGTGCGCGGCGGCGACGGCGGAGCGGGATGCGTGTCGTTCCGCCGTGAGGCCCACGTCCCCCGAGGCGGCCCGGACGGGGGGGATGGCGGCAAGGGCGGCGATGTCTGGCTGGTGGCCGACCGCAACGTCGCCTCCCTGCTGGCCTTCCGGGATCACCCGCACCGCCGGGCGGGGAACGGCGGGCACGGCCAGGGCAAGCGGCGTCACGGGGCCAACGGCGCGGATCTCGACGTACCGGTACCGGAGGGAACGGTCGTGCTCGACCGTGACGGCACGGTGCTCGCCGATCTCGTGCGCGCCGGCGACCGCTACCTCGCAGCAGCGGGTGGCCGGGGTGGGAGGGGCAACGCCAGGTTCCTCTCGAACCGGCGGCGGGCCCCCGCCTTCGCCGAGCAAGGCGAGCATGGTGAGGAGCGCTGGCTGCGGCTCGAGCTCAAGCTCATGGCCGACGTGGCGTTGGTGGGGCTGCCAAACGTCGGTAAGAGCACGTTGATCTCCCGGATCTCCGCGGCGAAGCCGAAGATCGCCGACTACCCCTTCACCACCCTCGAACCCCACCTCGGGGTGGTGCGCCTGGACGACGGCTTCGAGCTCGTCGTCGCCGACATCCCCGGCCTGATCGAGGGCGCGAGCGAGGGGAGAGGTCTCGGGCACCGGTTCCTGCGCCACATCGAGCGGGCACGGGTGCTGGTCGTGATGCTCGACCTTGCCGGCGGCCCCGACGGGCGGATGACACCGGTCGAGCAGCGCCGGGTGCTGCTCGAGGAGCTGGCCCGCTACCAGCCCGAGCTGCTCGACCGGCCCCGCCTGGTGATTGGCTCACGGGCCGACCTCGCTGGTCTGGCCGCTGGCGCGGCCAGCGGCCCGGCCGGGGTGGGAGCCGCGGATGACGGTGTCGACCTGCGGGTCTCCGCCGTCACCGGAGAGGGGCTGGCGATGCTTGTCGGACGGATGGCCGACGCGGTACGAGCCGCCCGGGAGGCCGAGCCGGCGCCGGTGGACAGCTTCGTGGTGCACCGCCCGGTTGCGGAGGGCATCCGGGTGGAGCGGGAGGGCGACGGCAGCTTCCGGGTGGTGGGCCGCCAGGCCGAGCGGGCGGTCGCGCTCTCCGATCTCACCGATCCCGATGCGCTCGACTTCGCGCAGCGCCGACTGCGCCGTCTCGGTGTCGACCGGGCCCTGGCACGAGCCGGGGCGCGTGAGGGCGACACGGTGCACATCGGCGGTCTGTCGTTCGAGTACGAGCCGGAGGGCTGAGCGTTGATCGTGGTCGCCAAGATCGGCACCTCCTCGATCACCGACGATGACGGGGAGATCGTCCGGGAGGCCATCGCGAAGCTGTGCCGCGAGGTCTCTGCCCTGCGACGGGACGGTCACCGGGTGGTGGTGGTCTCTTCCGGTGCGATCGGCGCGGGGCTGCCTGCACTGGGCTTCGGCGGTGCGAACCGGCCCCGGGACGCGGTCACCCTGCAGGCGGTCGCCGCGGTCGGCCAGAGCCGTCTGATGCAGGTCTACAACGAGGAGCTCAGCACCCACGACCTCATCGCCGGGCAGGTGCTCATCGCCCCGCTCGACTTCATGCACCGTCGCCAGTACCTCCAGGCTCGGGGCACGCTGGGCCGGCTGCTCGAGCTCGGTGTGGTGCCGGTGGTCAACGAGAACGATGCGATCGCCGACGACGAGATCCGCTTCGGCGACAACGACCGCCTCGCCGCGCTGGTGGCCCACCTGGTCGACGCCGATGTCCTGGTGCTGCTCACCGATGCCCCGGGGCTGCTGACCGCCGATCCGCGGCTCGACTCGAACGCGTCGCTGATCGAGGAGATCGTCGAGGTCGACGAGGAGCTCGAGGCGATCGCGGGTGGAGCGGGCACCGTGCGGGGGAGCGGAGGCATGGCCACCAAGCTCGCGGCGGCGAAGATCGCCGCCTGGTCGGGTGTCCGGACGGTGATCGCCGGTGCCCGGCGGGAGCGGGTGCTCGTGGACGCGGTCGCCGGCCGGCAGGGGGTGGGCACGGTGGTGCTGCCCCACGACCGCAAGCTGCCCGCTCGGAAGCTGTGGATCGCCTTTGCCGTGGGTTCCTCGGGGAGGCTGATCGTCGACGACGGCGCCAGAAGCGCCCTGCTCAGCGGTAGTGCGTCGTTGCTCGCGGCAGGGGTCACCGAGGTGCAGGGCGACTTCGAGGAGGACGACGCGGTGGAGATCGCGTCGGGGGACGGACGGGTGTTCGCCAAGGGACTGGTGCGCGTCGACGCCGCCACCGCCAAGGAGATCGCCGGCCTGCGAAGCGCCGACCTCCCGGAGGGCACGCCGCGCTACGTGATCCATCGCGACGATCTGGTCGTGCTCCCCTGATCACCGGGAGCGCTGACGCCGCGACGGTCGGGGGCTCAGCGCGTGGTGCGTCGGGCTCGACGGGTCGGGTCTCAGGACCCTGCCGTCTGACCTGGCTGCTCCGCGGACCCGGCAG
Source organism: Acidimicrobiales bacterium (assembly GCA_037478855.1). Classification (GTDB taxonomy): domain Bacteria; phylum Actinomycetota; class Acidimicrobiia; order Acidimicrobiales; family Acidimicrobilacustridaceae; genus Rhabdothermincola. The sequence goes on from JBBFLY010000011.1 coordinate 50,544, forward strand.
CAGACCCGCCCGTGGCCTCGGCCTGCTGGAGCTGCTCGGCCTCCTTCAACAGATCCTCACCACCTGCGGGGGCCAGACCGAGCTCGGCACGGATCTGCGCCAGTCGGGCCTGAGCCTCGGTGTTGATCGACGCCTGCTCCACCTCGAGCATGCGGGCCTCGACGGATTCACCGGTGAGTTCGGCCATGCCCTTGGCCTTCGCGTAGCGAGCCTCGATCTTCTCCTGCACCTCGGCGAAGGTTGGGACGTCCTGGCCGACGGTCTCGCTGAGCGTCGCCATGGCCTTGTTCATCTCTTCCTGCATCTTCGCCTGGTCGAGCTGCGAGAGCAGCTTCTGACGCTCGGCGAGCTTCTTCTGCAGCGCAGCCGCGTTCTGCTGGACTGCGGCCTTCGCCTGCTCGGAGGCCTGTGTCGCCCCGAGCACCAAGGCCTTGGTGTCCTCGACCTCCCGCTCGACCGCGACCAGACGGTTGGCGAACGACTCGGCGGCCCGTGTGTACTCGGCCGCCTTCTGCTCGTCACCCGTCCGTCTGGCCTCCTCGGCCATCAGCACCGCCTGGCGGGCATTGGCGTTGAGCCGCTCGAACTCCTCCATCACCCGGTTCAGGCGCATCTCCGCTTGCTTCTGGTTGGCGATGACGTTCGCCGCCTGCTCCTTGAGCCTGCGGTGCTGCTCCTGGGCCTCGGCGATCGCCTGCTCGAGCTGGACCTTCGGATCGGCCTTCTCGTTGAACGAGGCGTTGAGCTTGGCTGCCAGGTACTTCCACCAGCGCTTCAGCGACTTCAACATGGGTCAAGCCTAGGTCTTGGCCGTGGCGTCCGTTCGGCCGCCGCGCCGACCGCCGAGGGCGCGCAGCTGGCGCAGGTCGTCGGATCGGAGCAGGGCTAGCACCCCGAGGTAGCCCGCCGCGCCGGTCATCCCGCCGGCGACCGTCGTCACCACGTAGCTGTCATCGTCCGCTGGGGTCAGGAGCCGGGTCACCCCCAGCACCAGCGCGGCCATCACCGCCGCCGCGACCGCCTGCCGGGTGACCGCAGCTGGCAACCCGTCCACGCTGAGCGGCCCCACCCGGTGGTTGAGCGCGACGAGCGCGCCGATGGCAGCCAGCGTGTAGGCGATCGCGAAGGCCGCGATCACGCCGGGAAGCCCGAACGGCCTGACCAGCGCGAGCGCGAGCGCGATCTGCAGCGCGTTCTCGCCGAGGTTGAGCATGAACGGGGTCCGGGTGTCGCGGAACGCGTAGAAGCCCCGCATCGTGTAGAGGAAGACGGCGAACCCCGGGAGTCCCGCCGCGAACCACACGAGCGCCGAGGCGGTCATCCCGGTGGACGCCTGGGTGAACGAACCCCGCTCGAGCAGCAGGCCGACGATCGGTGTGGCGAGGGTGAGATAGGCCACCGTGGCGGGCAGGATCACGAGCAGCCCGAGCCGGAGCCCCTGCGCGAACCGAGCGCGGAACGCCCCCAGATCGCTACGGCTGGCGTGGGTGGCGAGCTCGGGTGTGAAGGTGGTCATGATCGACACGGTGAACAACCCGTAGGGGAGTTGGAGGAACAGCCAGGCGTACGTGTACGCGGACACCGCCCCCTCGCCGGTGCCGTTGGCCAGCGTCAGCACGGCGAAGAACACGACCTGGTTCGCGATGACGTAGCCGAGCGTCCAGCCCGACAGGCGGGCGACGGTCGCCACCGCGGGGTTGCGCCAGTCGGGGTTCCAGTGCAACCGGATCCCCGCGCGTCGCATCGCCGGCCACAGCACGAGGGTCATGGCTGCGATGCCCGCGGTGGTGCCGAGGCCCACCAGGGCGAGCAGGCCGGTGTCGTCGCGCACCTGCTCGAGCGTGGGCCTGCCCCCGGCGATGCGGGGCAGCGCGAGGAACAGCGCGATGACGATCAGGTTGTTCAGCACCGGCGCGAAGGCGGGGGCGGCGAAGGATCGCCGGGCGTTGAGCAGCGCGGTCCACAACGTTGTGAGCCCGTAGAACAGAACCTGGGGCATGAACATGATGAGCAGCGGGACCGCCAGCGACGCCTGTCGCTCGGCCTCCTCGGCGCTCAGATCCAGCGTGTATATGCGGATGATGAGCGGCGACGCGGCGGTGGCGACGACGGTGAGCCCGACGAGGGCCAGGGTGATGACGCTGGCCAGCGCCTCGACCCCGGCGCGGTCGCCGTGTTCTTCGCGGTCGACCACGACCGGCACCAGGGTCGCGGCGAGGATGCCCCCGAGCACCAGGTCGTAGACGACGTTCGGGGTGGTGTTCGCCAGGTTGTACGCATCAGCCAGCGCGCGGGTGCCCAGGGCGTAGGCGATGGCCATGATGCGGCCCAGTCCAGTCAGTCGGCTGAGGCCGGTGCCCGCGGCGACCACCACGCTCGATCGCAGCAGCCCGCCCGAGGGGCGGGTCCCGGCGGGAGGGGTGTCGCTCACGCGGAGCCCGGCGCGGCGAGGCCCCGGCCCTCCGCCGCCCCGTCGGTCTCCGCCAGTCCCTGGCGGAGTGCTTCGAGCTCAGTCACCAGCGAGTCGACGTCCTCGCCGAGTCCGCCCAGCTCGTCGGCCCGTTCAGCTCGCACGGAGAGCTCGATCGCCCGGCTGACCGACTCGTCGAGCCGGGCGTCGATGAGGCGCAGCCGTGCCCGGGTGTCCTCGATGACCGCGTCCATGCGGCGGGCGGTCTCGATCTGGGCCTCGAGCGCCTCGATCGTCCGCTCGAGCGTCGGATCGTTGCGCGGGGGCGTCGGGCGGTTGCGGGTCAGCTCGGTGAGCTGCGCGATCGCCTGGGAGACGTCGATGCGGCGGCGGGCGTCGCTGAGCGCCTGACCGGCCCGCGCGATCCGCCAGGACTCCTCGACGCCGGTGCTGAGCCGTTCGCTGATCTCGGCGAGTCGGTCACGGAGCGGTCCTCCCCGAGCCTGTCGGACGGCGTCCGAGAACCGGGCGCGGG
>JBBFLY010000012.1:0-53248 GCA_037478855.1 Acidimicrobiales bacterium
CGCTCTCGGCGCTGGTGGACGCCTGCCACGACTACCTCACGGTGAAGAACCGGCGTCTGTCGTTCGAGTGGGCCCTGATCGACGGGGTGAACGACCGCCGGGACGACGCGCGGGAGCTGGCCGCGATCGCTCGCCCGCTGCGAGCCCACGTGAACCTCATCCCGCTCAACCCCACACCCGCCTCCCCCACCCCAGGCACGCCGCCGGCCCGGGTACGTGCCTTCACGGACCTGCTGCGCTCGCTCGGCGTCAACGCAACGGTGCGCGACAACCGCGGCACCGGCATCGAGGCGGCATGCGGACAGCTGCGGGCGGGCCACCGCCCACCGGCGCCCCCCACCTCCGGGACCTCCCAAGCGGTGACGATCAGCGGACGAGGATCGTGACCCGGTCGCTGGCGCGGATCACTCGCGACAAGATCTCCGCGGGTGCGACCTCCGTGCCCTCCCAGAGCACCGACTCCTCGACCGTCCCCGCGACCCGCGCCAGCTCCCCGACCACCGAGCGCTTCACCGAGCCGCTCACCCGGGCGGTCCGTGCGACGATCGTGCCCCCGGCCTGATCAGCGACCAGGAGGTTGGCGCGCAGGTAGTCGTCCGGGGTCCCGCAGTCGATGACCCGTCCAGCCGTGCCGATCACCTCGACCCTCCCGGCCCGAGCCGCGAGGGCCCAGCAGCGCTCGTAGAGCCCCGCAGGACGGGCCGGCAGCTCCACGACCTCAGCCCAGGGCAGCAGCGACGCCGCGACGACCATCCGGGGGTTGAAGACCGGCTCGCCGGCGACGAGCAGCCGCACCCGCTCACCATCCCAACCGCCGACGAAGGAAGCCAGATCGGCATCGCTGAAGGTGTCACCGTTGACCACCAGCACACCCCGGCCGGCGATCCAGTCCCGGAGCTGACCGAGCGCCCCCGCGGTCCCCAACGCCACCCGCTCCTCCACGGAGACATGGACGTCGGGGTGGTGAACCGCGAGATGGGCCTCGATCTGTGGGCGGCCATGGTGGACATTCACCGCGCGCGCCCGGGTCACGCCCCGCACCCGGTCGAGGGCGAGATCGAGCAGCGGAACACCACCGACCGGGCAGAGCGGCTTCGGGCGCAGCAAGGTGAGGGGACGGAGGCGACGCCCCTCCCCGGCGGCCAGCACGACGGCGGCCAGCTCCCCGGCACACGCACCCGGCCCGGTTCCTGCCACACTGTCACTCATGGAGACCCGCCGGTGGACCAACCCGTCGCAGCCGCAGACCCTCTACCTGGCTGTGATCCTGCTGTACCTGAACGCCGCGTTCGCGGTGCTCTTCGGCGGGCTCGTCAATCCGGTCGCCCTGCTGCTCATCGTCGGTCAGGTCGCGGCGGGTCTGGGGATCGCCAACGAGAAGAAGTGGGGCTACGTGCTCGGGGTGGGGGTCGCGACGCTCTCGCTCGTCTCCGAAGTGGTGCTTCCGCTCCTGTGGAAGCTGACCATCATCTTCAACCCGTTCTTCCTGATCAGCGCCGTGTTCCCGGTGGCGCTGTTCGCCCTGCTGGTGCACCCGATGAGCCGTGACTACCAGCGGGTCTGGTTCAGATAGCCGCTGCTTCGGTCGCCGGGGCATGATTGGCCCATGACGACCACCGTGAACGGCATCGCAGGGCTCAAAGAGAAGGTCGGCCAGCACCTCGGCTTCAGCGACTGGGTCGAGATCACCCAGGAGCGGGTCAACCTCTTCGCGGAGGCGACCGGCGACCACCAGTGGATCCACGTCGACCCCGAACGGGCGGCGAAGGAGAGCCCCTTCGGCGGGCCGATCGCCCACGGCTACCTGACGCTCTCGCTCGGACCGATGCTCATGCCGCAGATCCTGCGAGTCGAGGGCATCAAGATGGGCATCAACTATGGCTGCGGGAAGGTGCGATTCCCCGCTCCGGTGCCGGTCGGTTCCCGCCTGCGCCTCGGCGCGGAGCTCATCGCCGTCGACGACATCCCCGGTGGGGCACAGGTGACGATGAACTTCACGTTCGAGTGCGAGGGCGCTTCCAAGCCGTCGTGTGTCGCCGAGATCATCTTCCGCTACTACGACTGATACGACTGAGCGGGCTCGGCACGGCCGCAGCGAGCTCCCTCTACCCCGCCTCCGCTGCACGGAGCTGTTGACCACGGTCGAAGGCTCGCCCATCTCCGCCGCCCAGCCGCGCGCTCAGCGGAACTCGGGCAGCACCTTCTCGGCGAGCAGCTGCAGCGTCTCGGTGTCGGGGTAGTCGGAGCACCAGGCCACGATGCCCTCCACCCCCAGCTGCTGGTAGACACGGATCTTCTCGCAGACCTGCTCGGGTGTGCCGACCAGGTTCCCGTCACGCCACGACTCGAACGGCTCACCCCAGAACGAGCGCGTACCGCCGGCTTCGATCTCGCGCTCGTCTTCCCGGATGAACACCTCCGGGGACCAGGTCTTGAGGATCTCGTCGTAGTCGCGCCCGACCGCGAGGCAGTGCTGCTTGAGCACCTCGCACTTGTGCGCGAACTCGTGCGGCTTGCCGCCGAAGTTGCTGCGGTCGGCCAGACGCGCCACCACCCGCAACGTGAGCTGCTCGCCTCCACCGCCGATCCAGATCGGTGGATGCGGTCGCTGCACCGGCTTCGGATCGCACTGGGCGCCCGAGATCGTGAAGTGTCGGCCCTCGTAGTGGGCGTCCGGCTCGCTCCACATGAGCTTCACGATCTCGACGGTCTCGCGCAGCATCCGAATGCGGTCGCGCGCCGGTAGGAACTCGTAGCCGTAGGCCCGGTACTCGTGCTCGTACCAGCCGGCGCCGATGCCCCAGTCGAGGCGACCCCCGCTCATCACGTCGAGGTTCGACGTGATCTTCGCCAGCAGACCGGGATTGCGGTAGGAGGCACAACCGACCATCTGCCCGAGCCGGATCCTGCTCGTGCGCTGGCTGATCGCCGCCAGGGTCGTCCAGCACTCGAAGACGGCCTCGTGCGCAGGGGCCGGCACGTTGTGGAAGTGGTCGTAGACCCACAGCGAGTCGTAGCCCAGACGCTCAGCCAGCTCGGCGATCTCTACGGCCCTGGCCCACTTGTCCTGAGGGTCCGGGATGCCGGCCAGATCCATCTTCCAACCCTGCGGGACGAAGACTCCGAAGATCATGACGGCGCACCCTATCGGTGCCAGCCCCCTAGCATCCCGATCCGTGCGCTTCCGCCGATCCGGGTGCCTGCTCGCCGTGGCGATGTTGGTGGGCTTGATGGGCTGCACCGAGCGGGAGTCGCGACTGGCCGTCCGCGGTGAGGTTGCACCCTCGAGCACCGGGACGGTCGATCCGGCGCCCGCCGCTGACGCAGAGCCGCTGCCCGATCCGGCACCGATCCGGTGGGAGCCGTGCGGGGCACTCGAGTGTGGGGCCGTCCGGGTCCCGCTGGACTACGACGACCTCGCCGGGCGCCAGATCGACATCGCCGTAGCCCGCCGGCCCGCTCCCGACGGCGGGCGCCGTCTCGGCTCGCTGCTCGTCAACCCCGGGGGACCGGGTGGTTCAGGCATCGACTTCCTGGCCAGCAGCGGCCTCCTGGGGCTCACCGACCGTTTCGACCTGGTGTCGTGGGATCCCCGCGGTGTCGGACGCAGCGAACCGCTGGCCTGCGGCTCCGACCAGGTCGGGTTCCTCGGGTTGGACCCCGACCCCGACGACCCTGCGGAGCAGGAGGCACTCGAGCGGGAGGCGGCCCGGATCGCCACTGCGTGCGCGCAGGAGGACCCTGCGCTGCTGGCGAACATCGACACCACCATCCAGGCGAACGATCTGGAGATGATCCGCCGCGCGCTCGGCGAGGATCAGATCAACTACCTCGGCTTCTCCTACGGCACTCTCATCGGCCTCGAGTACGCCCGCCGCTTCCCCACCCGACTCCGCACGCTCGTGCTCGACGGGGTCGTCGACCCACAGCTCACGCTCGAGCAGATGCTCACGGGCCAGGCGGTGCAGATGGAGCGTTACCTCGCCGACCTGGCCGACCTGTACGACCGCGTCATGGCCCGAGCAGAGCACGAGCCGCTCGTGCTGCGCGACGGGTCCCCAGCGGGCCCGGACGTGGTGGTGCTCGCAGCGATCGCGGCGACCTACCGGGGCGGCGGGCGCGAAGAGCTCCGCAGAGCGCTGACCGCGGCCGATCGGGGAGATCCGACCCTGCTCGGCGAGCTGGCCAGCGCGTACGTGACCGCTTCCGACTCGTTCGGCGCGTACGTGGCGGTGCTCTGCGCCGACGGTCCCCGGCCCGCAGGCATCGCGGGGTGGCGGGCGATGGCGCTGCGCCTGGCGGAGCAGGCACCACGCATCGGCGCACCGGCAGTCAACGAGGTGCTCGCCTGCGCCTTCTGGCCAGTCGAGCCGACCCGTCGTCCCGCGCCGGTCGCACCGGAGGGACTGGCACCAGCGCTGGTGATCGGCACGACGGGCGACGCCGCGACGCCCTACGACGATGCCGTTCGGGTGACACGCAACCTGCCCGGCGCGGTGCTGCTGACCTTCGACGCCGACGGCCACACCGCCACCGGTCGCAGCCGGTGCGTGCAGCGGGTCGTGCGCCGCTACCTCGAGGACCTCGAGCTCCCCGAGCCTGGCTCGGCGTGTGGCTAGGCGCGTCCGCGCGGCGCCCGGTCCGCCACACCCGCCCGGCGGTCACCGTGCACGGCCACCGTTAGGATCCGAGCCCATGGAGTTCAACCTCGCGGTGCTCAACGAAGCCATCGCCGCAGCGATCCCCGACCGTGAAGCGATCGTCTGGCGGGATCGCCGGTTCACCTACGCGCAGCTCGCCGAGCGGACCCGCAGACTCGCCAACTTCCTGCTCGCACGCGGGTTCGAGGTGCGCGCGGAGCGCGATCTCCTCGCCGGTTGGGAGTCCGGGCAGGACCACCTCGCCCTCTACCTGTACAACGGCAACGAGTACCTCGAGGGCATGCTCGGCGCCTACAAGGCACGGGTCGCGCCGTTCAACGTGAACTACCGCTACGTGGCCGAGGAGCTCCACTACCTGCTCAACGACTCCGGTGCCCGCGGGATCATCTACCACTCGTCGTTCGCACCGACGTTGCAGCAGGTCCGAGCGGAGCTGCCGCGGCTGGAGCTGCTGATCCAGGTGCCCGACGGGTCCGGTCACGAGCTGCTGCCGGACGCCGTGTGGTACGAGGATGCCCTGGCCGACGCGAGCCCGGAACCACCGCCGGTCGAACCATCGCCGGACGATCTCTACATCCTCTACACCGGCGGCACGACAGGGATGCCGAAGGGGGTGCTGTGGCGCCAGGCCGACATCTTCCCCGCCGCCATGGGCGGGCGCGACCTCGCCACCGGGGAGGAGTGGCCGGATCTCGATGCGGTGGTGGCCAGCGCCCGCAACGGTGGCGCCAAGCTGATGCCAGCGCCGCCGTTCATGCACGGTGCGGCCCACTGGATGGCGTTCACCGCGTTCAACTGGGGCAACACCATCGTCCTTCCCTCCAACACCCGGAGCCTCGACGCAGCCGACGTGTGGTCCACCGTCGAAAAGGAGGGGGTGAACATCCTGCTCATCGTCGGCGACGCGTTCGGCCGGCCGTTGCTCGACGAGCTGGAACGTGGCAGCTACGACCTGAGCTCGATGCTCATGATCGTAAGCGGCGGCGCCGCGCTGAGCGCTCCAGTGAAGAACCGGTTCCTCGAGCTCCTGCCGACGGTGGCGATCCTCGACGGCCTCGGCTCATCCGAGACCGGCCAGCAGGCCTCACAGCTCAGCTCCGCGGGAGCCGAGGCCAGCACCGGCACCTTCACCCCGGGGCCCGGCATGTGCATCGTCAGCGAGGATCTCACCCGCGTGATCGAACCGCCGAGCGACGAGCTCGGCTGGCTGGCGCAGAAGGGTCGGGTGCCCCTCGGCTACCTCGGCGACGAGGCCAAGACCCGTCGGACCTTCCCCGTCATCGACGGGGTGCGCTACTCGGTTCCCGGCGATCGGGCCAACTACACGCCTGACGGCCTGCTCCAGCTGCACGGCCGCGACTCGGTCACCATCAACTCCGGGGGCGAGAAGATCTTCGCCGAGGAGGTCGAACAGGCGCTGGCTCACCACCCGGCGGTCTACGACGTGGTGGTCACCGGTCGACCCAGCGAACGCTGGGGCAACGAGGTGGTGGCGATCGTGCAGCTCCGCGACGGCTTCGAGGCCGATGTGGCCGACCTGCTGGCTGAGTGTGAGAAGCACATCGCCCGCTACAAGTTCCCGAAGGATTTCATCTTCGTCGACAGGATCGTGCGCAGCCCCGCCGGTAAGGCCGACTACCGCTGGGCACGCGAGCAGGCCATCGCCGCACAGCACTGAGCCGCCCGGCCAGCGATGGCTCACCGGCGGGTCACCGGCCGGGGTGATGTGCGATGTGATGTGCGATCGCCCCCGGGTGGTCGGGCACGCGCCCTGCTCATCGGCGCGACCCGCCGCCGATCACAGCGGCAGATTGCCGGTGGCGGCCTTTGTGGTTCCGTGATCCTTGTAGGCGGCGATCGTGCGCTGTGCGATCCGCATCTGGTGGATCTCGTCAGCGCCGTCCGCGAAGCGCGCCCAGCGGGCCTGGCGCAACATGTCGGCGAGCGGCGTGTCGGTCGAGTAGCCGAGCGCCCCGTGCACCTGGATCGCGCGGTCGAGGATCCGCCACAGCGAGTTGGCCACGAAGTGCTTGGCCATCGAGACCTCGGTCTTGAAGTCGAGGCCCTGGTCGATGAGGTACGCGGCGTGCAGGACCATCAGCTTGCACTGGTACAGCTCCATCGCCGAGTCGGCGATCATCCACTGGATGCCCTGCTTCTCGGCCAGCAGCGAGCCGTGGCTGTACCGGTTGAGCGCCCGGTCGACCATCATGTCCAGCGCCACCTCGGCTTGACCGATCCAGCGCATGCAGTGCGCGAGCCGCGCCGGCCCCAGCCTGGCCTGCCCCAGCAGGTGACCCTGACCGCGCTCGCCGAGCATCTTGGACTTGTGGACCCGCAGATCCGTGATGCGGATCTCGCAGTGGTTGTGGCTGCCTGACATCGTCTCGATGTCACGGACGATCTCCCATCCCTCGGAGGGGATGTCGACCAGGAACGCCGAGTTGGCGGCCTGGGGCAGGTCGGGGTCGTCCTCCGTGCGAGCGATGAGGATGGCGAACTGCGCGCCACGCGCGCCGGAGATGAACCACTTGTGGCCGTTGATCACCCACTCGTCGCCGTCCTCATAGGCGCGGGTCTGGATGAGTGTGGGATCGGATCCCGCGACCTCCGGCTCCGTCATGGCGAAGCACGAGCGGATACGACCCTCGCACAGGGGCCTCAGGTACTGCTCCTTCTGCTCGTCGTTTGCCCAGTGCAGCAGCGTGTGCATGTTGCCCTCGTCGGGCGCCTGCGCGTTCAGGGCGAACGGGCCCATCCGGGTCTTGCCGGCCTCGGCGGAGACGCTGGCCATCGCCACGTGGCTGAGACCCATCCCGCCCCACTCCTTGGGCATGTGCGGCAGCCACAGTCCCCACTCCTTGGCGGCTGCCCGCATCTCGATGATCGCCTTGATCCAGTCGTCTCGCGACCAGCCCTCCTCGTCCGCACGCGACTCGACCGGACGCACGACGGTGTCGCAGAACTCGCGGACCTTGAAGCGGACCTCGTCGATCTCGGGCGGGAACGTGAAGTCGATGGCCATGGGCTCAGTCTTGCAGGTCGCCCAGCAGGGCTCCGACGGCGGCCGCGTCGTCCCGGTAGCCCACATGGTCGAGCAGCTGGCCGAGCAGCTCCGCCGCCTCGACCCCGGCTGGACCGAGCAGCAGCAGCTCCCGGGCCACCGCCACCGCCTGGCCGGATCCGCCCGCGGCGAGCGCCCCGAGGCTCTTGGCCGGACCGGCCGGCTCGTTCGCGAGCGCCCAGGCCAGCAGCGCGACCCCCTCGGCGGTGCGGCCATCGGCGAGCGCGGCGGCCCCTCGGAAGCAGTGCGAGGGACCGCAGGCATGGGCGTACCGCCGAAGCACCTCGTCCGCACCGGCGAGGTCGCCGCGCCACAGCCGGGCCCAAGCACACAGCTCGGCCGCCCAGGCGAGGGTCGCCCCGGAGGGTCGTGCCGCGAGCACCTCGGCGGCCACTTGCTCAGCCTCACGGGGTCGACCAGCGAGCAGCCACCGATGGGCGTGGTGCAGCTTCGCAGCGAGCTCGGCTGCGGCTGCCCGCGTCCGTGCCGACACGTTCATCGCGACGAACAGGCCGGCGAGCGCCGCCCCGAACACGAACCCCTCACGTAGCGCCCAGATGCCGATGACCCCGGCGAGACCGATCGAGACCACCTCGGCAGCCCGCCGCCCGCGTCCCCTCGTCACCAGGTCCGCGACCGCTGCGAAGATCTGGCCGCCGTCAAGGGGGAGGATCGGCAGGAGGTTGAGCAGCGACCACCCGACGTTGATCCACACCACCTGGGCCAGGATCGTGCGTGCGTCGGCGGAGATGACCACGCCGCTGCGCTCCAGCCAGAGCGCCGGCAGCCCCACCAGACCGAGCGCGGCGAGCGGCCCGGCCAGGCTGACCACGATGTGGCGTGCCGGTGAGAGCTCGCCACGACCCGAGGTGAGACCACCAAGACCGTGCAGGGTGATCGACGGGCGGATGCCGAAGGCCCGAAAGGCAGCCGCATGCCCCAGCTCGTGCAGGAGGATCGAGGCGAACGCGACCACGATCCACGAGCCGACGAGGAGCGGGTTCGGATCGAGCGGGTTGATCCCAACCAGCGCGACGACCACCGGGAAGCTCGGCTCGACACGCACGGGGATGCCCGCAAGGGCGAACTGGGGGCGGCCGGCCATCACCGATCAGGGTACGCAGTACGGGGCGTCACATGGCCGCCGCTCCCCTCCGCTCGCGTCCCACACCACCTCCGCCTCGACGGGATCGACATCCTCGGAAGCCAGATCGAGTGCGTCGCCACCGCGCCGGGTCCCCGGCGACGCGGGCTGCTGAGAGCCCCGTTCGACCACGATCACACACGGGCGGTGGAAGCGGGCGAGCCGGTGCGCTCCGTCGGCGGAATCCGCTACCACGAGCGCCGACTCAGATCCGGCTACGGCCCCGACCACCCGCCGCTGTTCCTCGTCGGCCACCGGGTCGTCGACGAGCGCCTGCGACGCCTGCCGCGTGTGCCCGAGGCCCGGCCCGCGGATTGCGCTGGTCTCGACGCGCTCCTCGCCGCCGAGGCCAGGCGACCCGACGAGGGGATCCGCACGGTTCGTGACCTCGCCCGCTGGGAGCTCTTCTTGGACCTCGCAGCCTCCTCACCGTTCGAGCACCTGCTCGTCGTCGGCGAAGCGGACGGGAGCGGGTCGCCGACCCGGTCGGGCCGCTCGGCCGCCTCCAGCCGCTGTTGAGCGCCCGGCTCGCCGACTCCTCGTACGCGAGCCGTCGTGGCGCGCTCGACAGCTCGCTGCACCGCTCGGTGGTGCGACTGGTGCACCAGCAGGGAGAGGTCGTCGGCGTCGAGCCGAGACCTGCGGCGAAGGACCCAACCGAGAGCGACGGCCTCGGCGTCGCGCCGGACTGGTTCCCTGCGCTGATGCTGGGGCACTGGGGGGCCATCGGCCTCGCCGAGCGGGTCGACGACGTGCTGCTCGGCCGGCACCGCGGGCTCATGGAGGTCCTCTTCCCCAAGCGGCCGGCCGACGTCGCCGGCGACTTCTGACCGGCCGTAGGCTCGCAGACGATGACAACCGAAGCCCGCCTGCCGGTGGGCGAGGAGAAGGTGCGCGTGGTGCGGTCGATGTTCGACGCGATCGCACCCCGCTACGACCTCGTCAACCGGATCATGACCTTCCGGATGGACGTCGGATGGAGGCGCCGCTGCGTGCGGCGACTGGCGCTCGGGCCGGGATCGGTCGTGCTCGACCTGGCCTGCGGCACCGGCGACCTGTGCCGTGAGCTCCAACGTGTTGGGCTCCGCCCGATCGGCATCGACCTGTCGTTCGGGATGCTCACTGCGGCGCGGACCACCGCGCCACTGGTCGAAGCGGACGCGCTCCGCCTCCCAGTACCCGATCAGACCGTCGACGGGGTCACGTGCGGGTTCGCGCTCCGGAACCTGGTGGACCTCAGCGTCTTCTTCGCCGAGCTCGCCCGGGTCGTGCGTCCCGGCGGCCGGATCGCGCTGCTCGAGGTCGCGGAGCCTCCGAACCCGCTGTTGCGAGCCGGTCATCAGGTGTACTTCGGGAAGGTCGTCCCCCTGATCGGCGGGCTGCTCTCCGACGCCGCCGCCTACCGGTACCTGCCCGCTTCGGTGGCCTACCTGCCGACCCCGGACGAGCTGTCTGCGATGCTCACCGACGCCGGCTTCTGCCTCGTACGCCGTGAGCTGCTCTCCGGCGGCATCGCCCAGCTGCTCACCGCCACCCGTCCCAGAGCCGAGTGGCTGGCGTGAGCGGGCGGCTCGTCGCGGTCACCCGCCGCCTCGACGACGACGTCGACCTGCTGGACATCGCCGCCGACGACGGGTGGTTGTTCCTGCGCCACGAAGAGGGGCTGGCCGGCCACGGCGTCGCACTGCAGATCCCACTGCCCCGCCATGACCCGGCGCTCGCCGCGAAGGTGGTGCACGACACCCTCGACACCATCGACGTCGACGACGAGGTGTGCCGTGCCGGCACCGGACCGGTGGCGTTCGGTGCACTCCCGTTCGCACCCGACGCCGAGGGGTCACTCGTCGTGCCCCGGCTCATCGTGGGTCGCGCCGACGACGGGACCCGCTGGATCACCGCCGTCAGCGCGTCCGGCGCTCCGCCGGTGCTCAAGGTTCCGCCGGTGGCCGATCGGGTCGAGCCGTCACGGTTCACGGTCTCGAGCGAGCGGGACCCCGGGGAGTGGCGTGCCGCGCTCACCGAGGTGCGCGACCTGATCCGCTCGGGTGACGCGCACAAGGTGGTGCTCGCCCGCGCCGTCACCGTCGAAGCCGACGCGCCGCTGTCACGGAGCGTGATCCTCCGACGCCTGCGGGCCGCGTACCCCTCGTGCATGCTCTTCGCCGACGGCGGGTTCGTCGGTGCCAGCCCGGAGCTGCTCGTGGCCCGGATGGGAGATCTGGTGCGCTCACACCCCATGGCCGGCACCGCACCACGCAGCAGCGACCCCTCGACCGACGCCCGGCTGGCCGCCAACCTCCTGGCCTCGGACAAGGACCGCACCGAGCATCGCTACACGATCGACATGGTGCACGACACCCTGCTGCCGTGGTGTTCGTACCTCGACGAGGAGGCCGAGCCGAGCATCGTCGCGATGGCCAACGTCCAGCACCTCGCGACGAGGGTTGAGGGTCGCCTCTCCTCCCCACCCGCCTCGGTGGTCGAGCTCATGGTGGCGCTGCACCCCACACCTGCCGTGGGGGGCGTGCCGCGGCACCTCGCGCTCGACGCCATCCGGCGCTACGAACGGCTGGATCGCGGCCGCTTCGCCGGGCCGGTCGGCTGGGTGGACGCCGCGGGGAACGGTGCGTGGGCAGTCGGCATCCGCAGCGCGGAGCTGCACGGCTCAACCGCCCGGCTGTTCGCCGGTGTGGGAGTGGTGGAAGACTCCGAGCCCGACGCGGAGCTGGCGGAGACCCGCACCAAGCTCCAGGCGCTGCTCAGCGCGATCGTGCGTCCCTGATCGCGGCGTGCAGGGCGTCGTGGACGGCGACGTTGGCCGACCGGTCGGTCCTGGCCACGACCACGTGGGCACCCCCTGCGTGCAGCGCATCGCCGATGGCGGCGCGCAGCTCCGCACGGCTCGCCACCTCGCACGCCGGCAGGTCGTGCACCGCAGCCAGAGCGACCGGATCGACCCCGTGGGGGGTGGCGAACAACCGCTCGAAGACCGGTGGGTCCAGGGCTGTGGCCTGGGGGAGGAAGGAGAAGATGCCTCCGCCGTCGTTGTGGACCACGACGATCACCAGGTTGACGTCGCGGGCCGCGAGCCCCAACAGCGCGTTCGAGTCGTGGAGGAACGCGAGGTCGCCCACCAGGGCGCCGGTGGAACCGCCCGCGAGTGCCACACCGACCGCCGTGGAGACCACCCCGTCGATGCCGTTCGCGCCTCGGTTCGACAGCACCCGAAGACCGTCCCGGGGCGCGGCGTACCACTCGAGGTCCCGCACGGGCATCGAGGACGACACCACGAGGGAGGCGTCGTCGGGTAGCGCCGCCGCGGTGTCCCGCGCGATCGCCGGCTCCGAGAGCTGCTCCCCGAGCGAGGCTTCGATCACCTCGGCGGCTTGGCGGTCGAGCTGCCGCCATCGGCTCAGCCAGCTCGGGTCGACGGCCGCGCCCTCGAGCTGCGCCGCGAGCTCCAGGCAGACCCACGCAGGATCCGCGGCCGCGACCATCCCGGCGTCGTGATCGGGATCGAACCATCCGCCGTGTGCGTCGACGATCACCTGCAGGGCGTCGGATCCCGCCAGCCACGACGCGAGCGCCCGGGAGGCCGGGGGCATGCCGAGGCGCAGCACGACCTGCGCGGCGAGGTCGTCACCGTCACGGAGCAGCGCGTCGAAGTGGGCGACGACCACCGGATCCGGGATGCGACAGCCACTCCGCGGGTCCGCGAGCACCGGCCAGCCCAGCGTGTGCGCGAGCACCAGCACCGCCTCGGGCCGGGTGATCCCCGCACCGGCCACCACCACGCCACGCAGGCCGCGGCAGTGCTCGGCGAGTCGCCGCAGGGCCCAGTGGGAGAGGTGCCGCTCCGTGGGCAGCGCCTCGTGCCAGGGCAGCCCCGCGTCCCGTCCTTCGGGGAGCCCACCGGCTTCCGCGACGAGCGGCTCACGGAACGGCAGGTTCAGGTGCACCGGCCCGGGCGGTGAGCTGGTCGCCTCGATGTACGCCCGGCACCCGAGCGAGCGCCAGCTGTGCGCACTCGCGTCGTCGGCCGGACCGGGATCGGCGAACCAGCGCACCGCGTCGCCGTAGAGACCCGCTTGCTCGATCGTCTGGGGCGCGCCGACCCGGTGCAGCTCGGGCGGGCGGTCGGCGGTGCACGCGATCAGCGGAACCCGGTTGTATGAGGCCTCGACGATCGCGGGGTGCAGCTCGACGGCGGCGGTCCCGCTCGTGGTGACCACGACCGCCGGCCGACCGGTCGCCGCGCCCACCCCCAACGCCATGAACGCCGCGGCGCGCTCGTCGGGGTGGACCTCCACGTGGAGCCGACCGTCGGCGGCGAGGGCGAGCGCGAGCGGCGTGGAGCGCGACCCCGGACAGATCAGCGCGTGGGTCACCCCGCACCGGACGAGCTCGTCGACGAGCGTGGCGCAGAAGCTGGCCGCGACGGCTGACACGGACGACAGCCTACGGTCTGCCTCCATGGGCGTCGCGCTGCACACCGAGACCCGGGGCGATCACGGTCCTCGTCTGGTGCTGGTGCACGGCTTCACGCAGAACAGCCGGTGCTGGTCCCCGATCGACGACGACCTGGCCCGAGACCACCGGCTCGTGCTGGTCGACGCGCCTGGCCACGGCGGCTCCTCAGCGGTGCGGGCCGACCTCGAGACCGGCGCGGGCCTGCTGGGCGCGGTGGGCGGGCGGGCCACCTACATCGGCTACTCGATGGGCGGCCGGCTCGCGCTGCGCTTGGCGCTGGACCGACCCGAGCTGGTCGAGCGACTGATCCTGATCGGTGCCTCCCCCGGCATCGAAGACGACCGCGAGCGCGACGCCCGCCGTCGCGCCGATGACCGCTTGGCGGATCACCTCGAGTCCGTGGGGCTGGCGGCCTTCCTCGACGAGTGGCTCGCCCAGCCGCTGTTCGCCGGTCTCGACCCGGCCGCGGCACATCGTGCCGCGCGGCTCGACAACACCGTCGAAGGCCTGTCGTCGAGCCTGCGCCTCGCGGGCACCGGCACTCAGCAGCCCCTCTGGGACCGTCTGGCGGAGCTCACGATGCCGGTCCTGGTCGTCGTGGGAGCGCTCGACACGAGGTTCCATCGCATCGGGGAGCGGATGCGCGACGCGATTGGCGGGAACGCCGAGCTGGCGCTGATCGACGGTGCCGGCCACGCGGCCCACCTGGAGCAGCCGGTCGCGTTCGCGAAGCTGGTCCGCCGCTGGCTGACCCGTACGCCAATCACGCGCTGAGCCACAGACCGGCTGCGAAGAGCACCCCGAAGAGCAGCTGGACCCGCCCGGTAGCCCCGAGCACCGGGATCAGCGCCGGACCCCTGGCTCCCTCGAGCACCCGCTGCACCGGCAGCCGGACGGCCATCACCGCAGCGAGCGCCACGGCGGCGAGCAGACGGGCGCCGAGGCCGGCGACGAAGGGCACCACGGCGAAGGGCAAGTACATGAGCACCGCGTAGAGGATCCGGGTGCGGGTCTCACCGAGGCGGACCGCCAGGGTGCGCTTCCCCGCGGCCGCGTCGGTGGGGAGGTCCCGCAGGTTGTTCACGACCAGCAGCGCGGTGGCGAGCAGACCCACCGGGATCGACGCTCCGAAAGCCAGCCACGTGAGGGACCCGGTCTGGACGTAGGACGACCCGACGGTCGCCACCACGCCGAAGAACACGAAGACGAAGACCTCTCCCAGTCCGAGGTAGCCGTAGGGACGCGGACCTCCCGTGTAGAGCCAGCCGGCTGCGAAGGAGATCGCGCCCACCACGACCAGCCAGAGGGTCGTCGCCAGAGCGAGCGCGAGGCCGGCGACCGCCGCCACCCCGAAGGCGAGCATCGCCGCCCGCTTCACCGCAGCCGGCGACGCCGCACCGGAGCCCACCAGCCGCACCGGACCCACCCGATCGGGGCCGTCGGTGCCACGCAGGCCATCGGAGTAGTCGTTGGCGTAGTTCGTGCCGACCTGGATCGCTACGGCCACGACCATCGCGGCAACGAAGCGCCACAGCACGATCCCCCGCCCCACGCCCAGGTCACCGTCGGCGGCCGCAGCCGTGCCGACGAGCACGGGCACGATCGCCGCCGGCAGGGTGCGCGGGCGTGCACCCGCGACCCAGATCCTCACCTGCTCCACCGCGCCAGCTTGGCCGCAGCCGCCTGGAGCGGCCAGTTGCCGTCGGTAACCTCGACGTTGTGCCTGAGCTGGTCGCTGCCGTCCTCGTCGGCCAACCCGGCGTCGATCTGCTCTTCGAGACCTGGGACCGCGGCGACGCGCTGATGCCCGTCGATCCGCGGCTGGCACCCCCCGCGGTGGAACGGCTCCTGCGTGCGATGCGCCCGCACCGGTTCGTGGACCGCTCGGGAGTCCTCCACCACCTGCCCGACCCCCGACCCCTGGAGGAGGGCGACGCGCTGGTCATGGTCACCAGCGGAAGCACCGGCGACCCCAAGGGGGTGATCCACACCCACCGATCGATCGAGGCTTCCGCCCGCGCGACCAGCGAAGCGCTGGGCGTGGACCCCGCGACCGACCGCTGGCTGTGCTGCCTGCCGCTGGCCCACGTCGCCGGTCTCTCCGTCGTCCTGCGCGCCCGGTGGGCGTCGGTGCCCTACGAGGTGCTCCCTTCGTTCGTGGCCACCGAGGTCATGGCCGCGGCGCGCCAACGGGGTGCGACGCTGACCACGCTCGTGCCCACCGCGCTGGCGCGCATCGACCCATCCGCCTTCCGGCGCATCGTGGTGGGTGGGACGGCACCTCCCGCTGAGCTGCCCCCGAACACGGTGGTGAGCTACGGCATGACCGAGACCGGCTCGGCAGTTGCGTACGACGGTCGAGCGCTTGCGGGTGTCGACATCCGGATCGTCGACGGCGAGATCCAGCTCCGTGGCCCGATGCTGTTTCGCGCCTACCGCGACGGCACCACTGCCCGCACCGCGGACGGGTGGTTCCCGACGAACGACGCCGGCGCGTGGGACGCCGAGGGCCGGCTGGTCGTGCACGGCCGCCGTGGCGACCTCATCATCACCGGCGGCGAGAACGTCTGGCCCGCCGACGTCGAACGGGTGCTGATGCGCCACCCGGGGGTCAGGGAGGTCGCGGTGGTCGGACGGGCCGATCCCGAGTGGGGACAGCGGGTGGTCGCAGTGGTCGTCCCTGCCGACCCGGCCGCGCCACCGGATCTCGCGTCGCTGCGAGCCTTCGTCAAGGAGCACCTGCACCCGTTCGCAGCCCCGCGCGAACTCGAGCTGCGGGAGCAGCTCCCCCGGAGCGGCCTCGGCAAGGTCCTGCGGTCCCAGCTCAACGGCGGTGACCGCGTCGACAACGAGCGGTAGCCTTGTCTGTGGTGGACGACCGGGGGGCCAGGTCCGCAGAAACGACCCGCGATCTGTTGGACCTGCTCGGGCACCTTCCGGGACACATGCTCACCGTGGTCGACGGCAGTGGCCGGCCCACCTACGTGACCCCGTCGGTGCGCGACGCCCTCGGCTATGAGCCGCAGGCCTTCCTCGAGCTGCTCCCGACACTCGTCCATCCCGATGACCGCGCCCACGCCCGTGAAGCCTGGATGCAAGCTCTGCGGACACCGGGGGCGAAGATCTCGGCGACCCTCCGGCTTCGTCACGCCGACGGCTCCTGGCACTGGATCGACGCGGTGGGCGTGAACGCCTTCGATCACCCGGCGGTCGGCGGCGTGGTGTGGAACTACCGGGACATCACCGAGCAGATCCAGGCGGCGGCCGCGCTGAAGAGCAGCGAGGAACGGCTCCGGCTGATGCTCGAGCACAGCTACGACGTCTGCGTCGTGCTCGACGGCGAGCTGCGGATCCAATGGGCGAACGAGGGGGCGCGGACCGTCATGGGCTATGACCCCGCTGAGGTCATCGGGGCGGACGTGCTCGACTTCGTGCATCCCGACGACCGTGACGACGCCGCCCGGAGCCTCCTCGCCGCGCTGGTCGGGTCCCCGCCACCGGAGCCGACGATCGTGCGCGCTCGTCGCGCCGACGGATCCTGGATCTGGGTGGACGTGGTGGGCGCCGATCTACGGGGAAGCTCGGCCAGCCGCGAGTTCGCGCTCTGCCTGCGCGACGTGACCCACCGTTACGAAGCGGAGCGGGAGATCCGACGCCGTGAGGAACGGTTCCGTGCTCTCGTGCAGAACGCCGCCGACGCGATCGTCGTGCTCGCAGCGGACGGCACGATCGCCGACGTGAGCGGCGACCGCGAGCTGTTCGGTCGAGCGGTCGAGGGGGTCATCGGCCACCACAGCCTCGAGTGGGTGCACCCCGACGAGCTTGCCCGGGTGATGGACGAGCTGCGCGAGGTGCTCACCACGCCAGGAGCGAGCGTCCAGACCACCTGCCGGGTGCTCGGGGGCGATGACCGATGGCGGTGGGTGGAGGCGACGGTCACCAACATGACAGACAACGCGGCCGTGGGTGGCATCGTGGCCAACATCCGGGACATCACCGATCGGGTCGAAGCGGAGCAGGACGCCCAGCGGCTCATCCAGCTCTTCGAGGCGACCGAGGACCAGATCGGGATCGCCGACCCCACAGGGCGTCTGGTCCTGCTCAACACCGCGGCCCGGCATCACCTCGGCCTCGACCCAGACCAGCCGCTGCCCGAGGTCGATCTCCTGTCGTTCTTCCCCCCGTGGGAGCGTGACCGGGTCACCCACGACCTGCTCCCAGCGCTGGTCGAGCGAGGATCCTGGAGCGGAGAGATCGAGATCCTCCAACCAGGCACGGAGCGCACGATCCCCGTGCTGGCCCAGTTCCTCGCGCATCGCAACCGGGCCGGCAGGATCGAGTACTTCAGCACCGTGCTGCGCGACATCAGCGAGCGGAAGGTCTTCGAAGCCCAGCTCGAGCACGCCGCCACCCACGATCCGCTCACCGGTCTGCCGAACCGGACGCTGCTGCTCGACCGGCTCACCATGGCACTGGCCCGAGCCCGCCGGCACCACAGTTCCCTCGCGGTGCTGTTCCTCGACCTCGATCAGTTCAAGGTCATCAACGACAGCCACGGCCACTCGCTCGGTGACGAGCTGCTCATCGCCATCGCGCAACGGATTGCTGCGGCGCTGCACCCCGACGACACCGTGGCCCGCTTCGGCGGGGACGAGTTCGTCGTGCTCTGTGAGGACCTCCACGACGAGACCGAGGCGGTGATGATCGCGAAACGGCTGCTCGCATCCCTCGAAGGCGTCTTCGACATCGACGGCACCGAGATCTTCGTCGGCGCCAGCATCGGGATCTCGCACCTTCGCCCCGGAGACGAGCAGGCCACGCCGGAATCGCTGCTGCGTGAGGCGGACGCCGCGATGTACCGGGCCAAGGACCGGGGCCGGGCACAGATCGCGGTGTACGACGAGACGCTCCGCTCACAGAGCCTGTGGCGGCTCGACACCGAGACCGCGCTGCGACGCGCGCTCGAACGTGACGAGCTCGTGGTGTACTTCCAGCCCATCGTCGACCTTCGCTCGGGCCGTGTCCGGGAGCTCGAGGCCCTGCTGCGCTGGAACCACCCGGACCGGGGCCTGCTACCCCCGTCGGAGTTCATCTCCATCGCCGAGGAGACCGGCCTGATCATCCCCATCGGCGCGACGGTCCTCGAACAAGCGTGCCGGCAGCTCGCCGAGTGGCAGCGTGCGCTCCCCGACCTGCAGCCCTTGAGCGTCGCGGTGAACCTGTCGGGGCGGCAGCTCGGCGATCCGGACCTGGCGGATCAGATCGCATCCACCATCGCCCGCACCGGCGTGCAGCCCGAGCAGATCGTGCTCGAGATGACCGAGAGCCTCCTGATGCACGACGTCGAGTTCTCCCACGAGACGCTGGCTCGGCTCAAGGAGCTCCGGGTGCGGCTCGCCATCGACGACTTCGGCACCGGGTACTCGTCGCTCAGCTATCTCCGTGAGTTCCCGGTGGACGTGTTGAAGGTCGACCGCTCGTTCGTCGCCGGTCTGGGCACGGCGGGCGGCGATGAGGCCATCGTGGCCGCCATCATCAGCCTGGCTCACACGCTCGGGCTCGTAGCGGTCGCCGAAGGCGTGGAGACCGTCGCCCAGCTCGAGCGGCTCCGGACTCTGGGCTGCGATCTGGCGCAGGGGTTCTACCTGGCCCACCCCGCACCGGCGGCGGAGCTCTCCGCGGTGCTCGACCGGGTTCTGGTCGCCGGCTGAGCACACTGCGCACGTCGCGCCCGCGCCCCGGTGGCGGCCATCGGCTGCTGAGCGGACCGGCCTCAGGCGATCGCGAATCGCCGCGCACGGTGCTGCTCGTCCGGCCGTCAGCCGTGCAGGAGCATCCCGCCGTCGACCACGAGGGTCGTGCCGGTGATCCAGCTCGCGGCGTCCGAGCAGAGGAACACCGCAGCCTTCGCGATGTCAGCCGGCTCACCCAGGCGACGCATCGGCACGTGCTCGGCGATCGCGTCCTCGTTGCGCTCCCACAGCGCCCTCGCCATGTCGGTCTTGACCAGCCCGGGCGCGATCGCGTTGACGCGGACCGACGGTGCCAGCTCCGAGGCCAGGTTGCGGGTCAGGTGGAGCAGAGCGGCCTTCGTCCCGTTGTAGATCCCGATCGAGCGCTCGACGCTCATCCCACCGATCGAGGCGATGTTGAGCACCACCCCACCCCGCTGTGACATCGCCGCGTTCCACGCGTGCTGGGTCCACACCAGCGGGCCACGCCAGTTCACCTCGACCGTCTTGTCGAAGCGGGCCAGGTCGATGCCCAGGGTGGGCCCGATGTAGGGGTTCGTCGCCGCATTGTTGACCAGGATGTCGAGCCCCCCGAAGCGCCGCACTGTCGCCTCCACGCACGCCCGGGCCTGCTCGGGATCACCTGCATGGGCGGCAAAGGTCGCGACGTCACCGGTCATACCGGCGGCCGCCTGATCCAGCGCTTCCTGCTTGCGGGAAGAGAGCATCACCGAGGCGCCCGACGCGGCGAGCTCGGCGGCGATCGCCCGGCCGATCCCCTTCGACGCGCCCGTCACCAGCGCGGTCTTGCCGTCCAGCCTGATCTCCACCGACTCAGCGTAACCACCGGTAGCGTGGCCTCATGGCGAACCGCCTCGCGCAGGAGACCAGCCCGTACCTCCGTCAGCACGCGGAGAACCCCGTCGACTGGTACCCCTGGGGTGAGGAGGCGTTCGAGCGGGCCCGCGCCGAGGACAAGCCCATCCTGCTCTCGATCGGCTACTCGTCGTGCCACTGGTGCCACGTCATGGCCCACGAGTCCTTCGAGGACTTCGGGACGGCGGCGCTCATGAACGAGCTGTTCGTCAACGTGAAGGTCGATCGCGAGGAGCGACCCGACGTCGACGCGATCTACCTGGACGCGGTGCAGGCCATGACCGGCCAGGGCGGCTGGCCGCTGACCGTCTTCCTGACCCCTGACGGCCAACCCTTCTTCGGCGGCACCTACTTCCCTCGCGAGGCACGGGGCGGCATGATCGCCTTCACCGACCTGCTGGGCCGCATCGCCGAGGTGTGGCGCGACCGCAGAGACGACGTGGTCGGCCAGGCCGGCGAGCTCACCGAGGCGATCAGCCGTGCCGCCAGGCTGCGCCCAGCTGATGCCCTGCCCGGTCGTGACCTGCTGGAGGCCGCGCACGCCGAGCTGCGACGCCAGTTCGACGCCACCTGGGGTGGCTTCGGCCGAGCGCCGAAGTTCCCCCAGGCCATGAACCTCGACCTCCTCCTGCGGTGCATCCGGCACGACCCCGCACCCGAGACGCTCGAGATGGTCACCACGTCGCTCGACGCGATGGCTTCGGGCGGCATCTACGACCACCTGGGCGGTGGCTTCGCGCGCTACTCGACCGACGCGAGATGGCTCGTGCCGCACTTCGAGAAGATGCTCTACGACCAGGCGCTGCTCACCCGCGTGTACCTGCACGCGTGGCTGGTGACCGGCGAGCCGAGGTACCGCCAGGTCCTCGAGGAGACCATCGGGTACGTGCTGCGCGACCTGCGCCACCCCGACGGGGGCTTCTACTCGGCCGAGGACGCCGACTCCGAGGGCGTGGAGGGAAGGTTCTACGTCTGGACCGAGGCGGAGATCCGGGCCGTGCTCGGTGACCTGGCGGACGCCGCGATCGACTGGTGGGGGGTGACCCTGCAGGGGAACTGGGAGGGCACCAACGTCCTCTGGCGGCCCGTACGAGGCGATCTGATCCGCCCCGAGCCCGTCGAGGAAGCTCGCCGCCGGCTCTTCGAGCACCGCTGCACCCGGGTCAGGCCGCAGCTCGACGACAAGGTGCTCACCGAGTGGAACGCGCTGATGCTGGCGTCGCTCGCGGAGGCCGCGTCCGCCACCGGCGACGAGCGGTGGCTGGCCGCCGCGGTGGCGAACGCGGAGTTCCTCCTCGAGCACCTGCGTCGTGACGACGGCCGCTGGATGCGCTCCTGGCAGGCACAAGGCGGGGCCCGCCACCTGGGGTTCGCCGCCGACTACGGCGCGCTGCTCGAGGCGTTCGTGCGGCTGGCGGAGGCGACGGGCCGAGCCCGCTGGCTGCAGGAGGCCCGGCTGGTCGCGGACGCGCTGGTCGAGCTGTTCTGGGACGACGAGAACGGAGGCGTGTTCACCACCGGCCACGACGCTGAGCAGCTGGTGACCCGGCCGAAGGATCTCATGGACAATGCCACACCGAGCGCCAACAGCCTCGCGGCCAACGGGCTGGCGCGCCTCGCGGCCCTCACCGGCGAGCGGCGCTACCAGGATCGGGCCGAGGCGATCCTACGTCTGCTGGGCGGGTTGGCCGAGCGGCACCCCAGCGCGTTCGGTCACCTGCTCGCGGCGGTCGACCTGCTCGTTACCGGACCGACGGAGATCGTCGTCGTCGGCGACCGGCCCGACCTGGTCCGCGTGGTGACCTCACGGTTCCTCCCCGACGTGGTGCTCGCGTGGGGCGAGCCTTACGACTCACCGCTGTGGGAGGGCCGCACCGGCGGCGACGGGGACGGTCGGGCCTACGTGTGTCGCGACTTCGCCTGCCGGGCGCCCGTCTCCTCGCCCGAGGAGCTCGTCGCCGAGGTGTCGTGAGCCAAACCCACGGCCCCTGTGAATGAGCCAGACCCACGACCCCGTGAACCGGTCAGGCCCACGGTCGGAAACCGACCGGCTGGCTGACAGGTTCGGGAGGGGGCCCGGCCGGGAGGGGCCCCGGCCGGGAGGGGGCCCCGACCGGGAGACGAACCGGGCCGGGAGACGAACCGGGCCGGGAGACGAACCGTTCTGCGTGGCGATCACCAGCTGCCGCGATGGAGCACCTCGCCGAGTGAGCGGCGACCCCGGCTGATCGACCGGCTCGACGGATGCGGTGCCGGGTAGCCGAGCGCGATCGTGCCGATCGGACGGAGCTGCTCCGGGATCCGCAGGGCGCGCAAGACGGCCGATTCGTGCTCGAACATGCCGAAGAACAGCGCGCCGAGCCCCTCATCGACGGCCGCCAGCAGGATCGACATAGCGAGGAACGACGTGTCGACCAGCCAGTACGGCACAGGCCAGCGGTCGATCGCTTCACCCAGGCCGCTTCGCGCCTTGTCCGGCTCGGCGTAGCGCCGCAGGTACGCCTGCGGGTCCGCGAGCGGAATCACCAGCACCGGGGCCTGCAGCAGACCCGGCCAGGCGAACGTCGCCCGACGCTCGGGCGGGAGGCAGACGTCCCAGTAGCGACCGGTCTGCTCCGGCCCTTCGAGCAGCACCAGCTCCCAACCCTGGGTGAACCCGGCTGACGGCGCGTGCAACCCCGCCTCGAGAACCCGCTCCAGCACCTCCCAGGGCACCGGCCGGGGCTCGAAGGCGCGCACCATCCGCCGTTGGCGGATCACGTCACGCAGCTCCATGGTCGACGCCGGGGCCACGCCCCCGGGCGGTCAGGCCAGCTTGGCCAGGAACTCGGCCATCGCCCAGCCGAAGGCGATCAGCGAGTCGCCCCGCTCGGCGTCGAGCTTCTCGGTCAGCGCCACGACGGCCGGATCGAGCTGCTCCGGCTTGAGGCTCTCGTGATCGAGCACGAGCGGGAAGGTGTTGTCACCCGCCACCACGAAGTCACGGTCGTTGTAGCTGCCGTTGTCGATCCCGAAGCGCTTGGCCAGTCGGCGTCCCCAGGCACGCTCCTCCCCGGTCGCCTTGTGATCCGGCCTCGGGATGACGTCGTTCAGGTTCTTGAAGGCCTCGAACCCACCGGCGTTGGTGAACCTGGTACCGATCAGCACATCCTCGTCGGGGAAGGCCAGCACCGCGCGCCGGTAGAGGTCGGTCATCACCGCACGCAGCACCGCGTCCCGCTTGCTGGTGCGCTTGATCGACGCCAGGCCGATCAGCACCGCTGGTGTCCCCCCGATGCGCTCGAGCGTCGAGAACGCGAACCCCTTCAACGAGCTGCCGTCACGGACCAGCGTGACCAGCACCCAGGCCTCGGCCTGCTTCGACAGCAGCCCCACCTCGAATCGGCTCGGCCCCTCGGCACACAAGTCCGCCATCTCGGACAGCTCGGAATCGCTCAGCGCCGTGCAGTCCTTGGTCGTCGCTTGGATTGCCACGGCTCTATAGTCCAGCGGTCGGAGCCGCCAGGCGCAACTCGGCCCGTCAGGCCAGCACGGCGTCAGGCCCGAGAAGCACCCGAAGCTCGCCGAGCAGCCCGTTCGAGGCGTCGACGCAGAACTCGTCGGGCAGACGCAGCACCTGGCGGTCGCCGAGGTGCAGGAACACCTGCGACGACCCCTGATGCTCGGTCAGGAGCCCCTTGAGGTCTCTCAGCAGGCGCTCGCTCATGGCGTTCGGGGAGAGCATGATGCGCACCGGCGGAGCACCGTCGAGGACCGGCTCGAAGGCCTCGATCTCGACCGCGACGAGCTTGGGTTGATCGTCACGGGTGTCGACCCTCCCCTTCACGATCACCACGGCGTCGTCCTCGAGCACGTGGCCGTACTGCTGCATGGTCTTGGGGAACACCATGCACTCGACGGTGCTGTGGAGGTCCTCGAGCACGAATACCGCCATGAGGTCGCCACGCTTCGTCCACTTCCGCTGCAGCGCGGTGACGAGGCCGCCCACGACACGCACCGTCCCGTCCGCCAGGTCCTCGAGCTCAGCCAGGGTGCACTCGGTACGGCGACGCAGCGCGGTCTCGGCACCCATCAGCGGGTGATCGCTCACGTAGAGCCCGAGCATCTCCTTCTCGAGAGCCAGTCGGGTGCGCTTGTCGAACTCCACGTCGGGGATCTCGATGCGGGCGTCGTCGAAGCTCTCGTCGGCACCGCCGAGCGTGGCGAAGAGCTCGAACTGCCCTTCGGCCTCCTTGCGCCGACGGGCCAGCGTGCGCTCGATGATCTGGTCGTAGACCTGGATCAGCCCCTGGCGGGGATGCCCGAGGGAATCGAAGGCACCAGCCTTGATCAACGACTCGACGGCCCGCTTGTTGAGCACGCTGGAATCGACCCGCTCGCAGAAGTCGTAGAAGTCCCGGAACGGTCCGTTGGCCTCGCGCTCCTCGATGATGAGCTTCACCAGCCCCTCGCCGACGTTGCGGACCGCTGACAGCCCGAAGGGGATCGAGCCCTTGCCGGTCTCGGGGTCAATGACCGCGACGAAGTCGCTCTCGGAGACGTTGATGTCCGGGACGAGCACCGGGATGTTCATCAGCCGGCACTCGTTGAGATAGATCGCCGCCTTCTCCAGGCTGGTCTTCACGCTGGTGAGCAGACAGGCGAGGTACTCCACGGGGTAGTTCGCCTTGAGGTAGGCGGTCTGGTACGCGACGTAGCCGTAGCCGTAGGAGTGCGACTTGTTGAACGCGTAGTCGGCGAACGGTTCGATGATGTCAAACCACGCCTTGCCCAGGGCTTCTCCGTAGCCCTGCTCGACGCAGCCGGCGATGAACTTCTCGCGCTCCTTCGCGATCAGCTCCCGAACCTTCTTGCCACAGGCCTTGCGGAGGTTGTCGGCGTCCGCCAGCGAGTAGCCGGCGAAGCGCTGGGCGATCCGCATCACCGACTCCTGGTAGATCATCAGGCCGTACGTGTCGGCGAGGATCTCCTCCGCGTCGGGGTGCAGGTACTCGATCGGCTTCCGGCCGTTCTTGCGATCCGCGTAGTCGATGTGCATGTTCGCCGCCATCGGACCCGGCCGGTACAGGGCGACGAGGGCCGCGATGTCCTCGAAGCAGTCCGGGGCCAGCGCCCGCATGAGGGCGCGCATCGGTCCACCCTCCAGCTGGAACACCCCGATCGAGTCGCCCCGCTTGAGCAGCTCGAAGGTCGCCTCGTCGTCGAGTGGCACGTTGTCGATGTCGACGTCGATGCCCCGCGTCCGCCGGATCATCTCGACCGTGTCGGTGATGACGTCGAGGTTGCGCAGGCCAAGGAAGTCCATCTTGAGCAGGCCCAGCTCCTCGACCCCGTGCATCTCGTACTGGGTGACGACCGGGGCGTCCTCAGGGTCCTGACCGGCTTCGGGCTTGCGCTGGATGGGGAGGTACTCGGTGAGCGGCTCCTTGGTGATCACCACCGCGGCGGCGTGTATGCCATCCTGACGCCGCAGACCTTCGAGCCCGCGGGCGACGTCGATGACCCGCCGGGCATCGGGGTCATTGGCGTACATCTCACGCAGCTCAGCGGCCATCTTGTAGCCGTCCTCGTACTTGGGGTGCGGCTCGAGGCAGGCGTACAGCGGCGTGTCCCGACCCATCACCAGCGGGGGCATCGCCTTGGCCACCTTGTCACCCACCGCGTAGGGGTAGCCGAGCACCCGGGCGGCGTCACGCACCGCGGCCCGGGCCTTGATGGTGGAGAAGGTGACGATCTGCGCGACGTGATCGCGTCCGTACCGCTCGGCCGCGTATCGGATCATCTCGTCCCGGTAGCGGGAATCGAAGTCCATGTCGATGTCCGGCATCGAGATGCGCGACGGGTTGAGGAAGCGTTCGAAGAGCAGGTCGTAGCGGATGGGGTCGAGGTCAGTGATGCGCAGGCAGTAGGCGACCGCGCAGCCCGCCGCGCTCCCCCGACCCGGGCCGACCCGGATCCCGCGCTCCCTCGCGAAGCGGATCAGGTCCCACACGATCAGGAAGTACGAGCTGAACCCCATGTCCGCGATGACCGACAGCTCGTAGGCAAGGCGCTCGACGATGTGATCGGGAACCGGGTCTCCCCAGCGCTCCCGCGCCCCGGCGAAGGTCAGGTGCTCGAGGTAGGCACGGTCATCGACGAAGCCTTCGGGCAGCGGGAAGTCGGGGAGCTGCGGCTTGCCGAACTGGATCTCGACGTTGCAGCGCTCGGCGATCCACAGCGTGTTGTCGCACGCCTCCGGCAGCTGCGCGAACAGGTGGCGCATCTCCGCTGCGGTCTTGAGGTAGTGCTGGTCGCCGTGGAACTTGAACCGGTCGGGGTCGCTCATGCGCGAACCGGTCTGGACGCAGAGCAGCGCGTCGTGGGCGACCGCGTCGTGCTGGTGGGTGTAGTGGCTGTCGTTCGTCGCGAGCACCGGCGCGTGCAGCTTCCGAGCGATCTCGAGCAGCTTCGGGTTGGTGCGTGCCTGCTCGGGCATGCCGTGGTCCTGCAGCTCGATGAAGAAGTTGTCGCGGCCGAAGATCTCCTGCAGCCGGGCGGCGGTGGCCAGCGCCCTGTCGTCGGCGCCCTGCAGCAGGGCCTGGAGCACCTGTCCCCCGAGGCAGCCGCTGGTGACGATGAGCCCTTCGTGGTGCTCGTCGAGCAGCTCCCAGTCGACCTTGGGCTTCATGTAGTAGCCCTCGAGGTAAGCCCGACTGGAGAGCTGGATCAGGTTCTTGTAACCGGTCTGGTTCTCCGCGAGCGCGGTGAGGTGGTAGTAGGCCTTGCGGCCCCCTTCGGCATCGCCTCCCGTGTCATCCTGACGGCCACGGCGGGCCGGACGCTCCGTTCGGTGCTCGTAGGCCTGGTACAGCTCCGACCCGATGATCGGCTTCAGCCCCGCGGCCTGGCAGGCCTTGTAGAAGTCGAGCACCCCGTACATGTTCCCGTGGTCGGTGATGCCGATGGCCGGCTGCCCGTCGGCCGCCGCCTTGGCCACCACGTCGCTCACCCGGGCGGCACCGTCGAGCATCGAGAACTCGGTGTGGAGGTGCAGGTGGGCGAACGAATCGGGCAACGGTGTCTCCTCCACAGGCCGTCCACAGCGGTCATCCCCCGGCTGTGGACGAACTACACGGTTGTGATTCGGAACGTAGCACGCCGGCTTCCTGCCACGCTCGGGTCGACATCGGCCGGGGTCCCCTGCGTGGGTCGGCTCGCGTGCCGCATCGCTCCGGGCGTGGGCGAGCGGCCGCAGGCGATCTCGGGGACCCAGCCCCTCGCCGGCTTCGCGAGCGGTCCCCGGCTCAGAGGTAGGTGCCGGGCCGCTCGGTGCGCGATGGCGGCGGGCCGCCGGGTGTCCCCGGAGTGAGCTGGGCCCGCATGTTCTCGAGCTGCTGTCGGGCCGCCATCTGCTGTGCGAACAGAGTGGCCTGGATGCCGTGGAACAACCCCTCGAGCCAGCCGACGAGCTGTGCCTGGGCGACCCGCAGCTCGAGATCGGACGGAACGCTCTCGTCACCGAAGGGCAGCGCGAGCCGCCCGAGCTCAGCGCGCAGATCGGGTGAGAGCGCCGAGCCCAGCTCGTCCACCGAGGTCTGGTAGATCGCCTTCAGACGCTCACGTGCGGGCTCGTCAAGCGGGGTCGATCGCACCTCGTCGAGGAGCTGCTTGATCATCGAGCCGACCCGCATGACCTTCGCCGGTTCGGAGACGAACTCCCGATCCGGGGTCTCAGAGCGGTTCAGCTCCTCACCAGGCTCGATCAGCTCGCCGTGCTCGACGGTCGGGGCAGTGGTCGTCGGATCATCCGGCATGACGTGTGCTCCTTCGATCGGTCAGGCGCGACGGGCCAGGAGGGGGACCCGCATCTCCGCGGGCGTGAGGGAGCCGTGACGGGCCACCAGCTCGAACGGCCCGGTGTCGTCCGGGTCGACGTAGGCCACCGGATCACGGGCGACCAGTGCCACGTCACCGAGCCGGGCCCGGGCGGCGTCGATCACCTTCGGCCCGAACCAGTGCTCGTCGAGCATCCGCTCGCGCTCCACCACCCAGCCCGTCGATGCGTGGTGCGCGCTGGCGGCCTCGAGCAGCGCAGCAGCCCGACCCGGCCGGGCGTGCAACCACCGGAAGCGGCCCTCCCCCGACTGGTAGGACACGTGGGCCATCACGTCGTCGTGGAGCGCGATGAGGTTCCCACCGACGTCCACCTGCCCGTGATCGGCGGTGACCACGAGCGCAGCGCCCGAGGGCATGAGCTCGAGCAGGTAGCCCACCAGCTCCTCAACGGCGATGATCTCCGCGTCGTACTGCTCACCGAGCCCGTACTCGTGCGCGACCTTGTCGACCCCGTCGTAGTAGGC
This sequence comes from Acidimicrobiales bacterium, assembly GCA_037478855.1. Lineage (GTDB taxonomy): Bacteria > Actinomycetota > Acidimicrobiia > Acidimicrobiales > Acidimicrobilacustridaceae > Rhabdothermincola. Next base: position 28,290 of record JBBFLY010000012.1, read on the forward strand.
GTACACGAACGGCTCACCGGCGCGCAGCAGGCGAGTGGTCTCAGCGACCAGGGTCGAGGGCATCCGGTACCCGCAGAAGCGGGTGCCATCCAGGTGGGCCTGGGTGAACCCCGTCTGACGGAACTCAGCCCGGGTGACCACCGCCGGCCGGTGACCGAGGAACGGTTCGATGGGTTGCACCTTCTCCGGCGGGATGGAATCACGGGCGTCGCGACCAGCGACCGACCAGCGCAGCACGTTGAGGATCTCGCCCTCCATGCTCATCCGGTAGCCGATCACCCCGTGCTCGCCAGGCGGGAGACCCGTCACGATGGAGGTCAACGCGGTCGACGTGGTCGAGGGCGCCACCGTCAGGATCGGCCCACCCTCCATGCCGACCAGCGTCGGGGCCAGCCGGGCTCGCTCCTGCAGCTGATCCCAGCCGAGACCGTCGAGCACGAGGAGCACGACCTGATCGGCGAGCGCTGCGTCGGGAAGCCACGACGGGGGATCGCCGTGGGGTTCGAGCAGCGCCGGCATGACGTTCGTGATGCAGGCTCCGCCGTAGTCGGGAAGCACGAGTTCGTCGCCCAAGTGGCTCCTTTCCGCTTCACGATCCACCGTACCGGACCGGCGACGGCGTCCACACGCACGCCACCCTACGATGGGCCGCGTGAAGGTCTCGACGCGAGGCGACTACGCCAGCCGGGCCCTCCTCTCGCTCGCGCTGCACGCGCACGAGGACGGGCCCACCTCGGTGCGCGACATCGCCGAGCGGACCGGCCTCCCCCAGCCGTACCTCGAGCAGATCCTCCTGGCCCTGAAAGGCGCCGGGCTGGTCCGATCGAAGCGGGGGGTGGGCGGCGGCTACGTGCTCGCCAGGCCTCCCCAGGAGATCGCCCTCTCCGAGATCCTCTCCGCCGTCGACGGCCCCATCGTCGCCGGCGACTTCGGGGAGCCGCACACCAACGGGGCGTGTGACCACGAGGGGCAGTGCGTGCTGCTCGCCATCTGGGCGGACGTGGGTGAGCACATGCGTCGCTACCTCAGCTCGCTGACGCTCGCCGACATCGTGCGCATGGCCCGCGGCGAAGCACCCTGGCCCGACGAGCAGCGCGACGAGCCGCGCGACGAGCCCTCCGCTGAGCGCAGCGACGCGGTCAGCTGAGACCGTCGAGCACCTCGCGGAGGTCTGTGGGCAGGGGTGACTCGAACGAAAGCGGGGCTCCCGTCACCGGATGCTCGAAGCGCAGCTCAGCGGCGTGGAGGAAGATCCGCGGGACGCGAAGCGAGCTGCGGGCACCGCCGTAGCGCTCGTCACCCACCACCGGGTGGCCGATGGCGGCTAGGTGCACCCGGATCTGATGCGTCCGGCCCGTCTCGAGCTGACATCGCAGGAGGCTCACCACGACCGGCTCCCGGTACGACCGGAGCACCTCGTATCGGGTGCGGGCGTCGCGCCCGTCCGCCGCGACCGCCATGCGGGTCGGCTCCCGCGAGGACCGCCCGATCGGCGCATCGATCACCCCCCGGCTGTGCTCGAAGACCCCCCAGACGACGGCCAGGTAGCGCCGCTGGACACGACGCTGGGCGAGCAACCTGACCAGCCCCTCGAACGCGGTCGCCGAGCGCGCCACCACCATCAGTCCCGAGGTGTCGCGGTCGAGGCGGTGGACGATCCCCGGGCGCTCAGGGTCGGGCCCGACCCCGCTGAGCTCCGGGTAGCGGGCGAGCAGCCCGTGCACCAGCGTGCCGGAGCGATGGCCGGCCCCCGGGTGCACCACCAGGCCCGGGGGCTTGTCGACCACGACGAGATGCGGGTCCTCGTACACCACCGCGAAGACCACCCCCGCATCCGCGCCCGGCGGGACCCGACCGACCGACACCACGACGTCGACCTCGAGCTCGTCACCTTCCGAGACGCGGTGCGCCTTGGCGGTCACCTGGCGTCCGTTGACACGGACTCGGCCAGCCGCGACGAGCTGTGCAGCCTCGGACCGGCTGGCTCCGGTCACCAGCGCCACCACCCGGTCCAGTCGCTCACCGGCGAGCGCGGCGGGGATCCGCTCGATCACGTCGTCGGCGACCGGGTCGAAGAGACGAGGAACAGCGCCACGCCGATCACCACCGCGGCGTCGGCCAGGTTGAAGATCGGCCACCACTGCAGGTCGATGAAGTCCACCACGGCGCCGGACAGGAATCCTCCGTCACCGCGCAGCGCCCGGTCGGCGAGGTTGCTCAACGCCCCACCGAGCAGCAGCCCCAGCGCCACCGCCCCGGTCGCGGATGTGACGCTGCGCCCCTGCCAGATCAGCAACCCGACGATCGCGACGACAACGATCCCGATCGCGGGGCCGAGCCCACCCCCCATGCTGAACGCGAAGCCGGTGTTGAACGTGAGGTTGAGCCGGAGCGTCCAGAGCACGTCGACGACCCGACCGTCGGAGAGGTTCTCGAGCGCCCACCACTTCGTCAGCTGGTCGGCGAGCACGACCGTGGCGGCGACCGCCGCCAGCAGCAGCCGATGACGCCGGGGTGCGGCGACCGGAGCGCTCGGGGAGCTCAGCGGCGCCCGAACCCCCCGGCCTTGTACTCGACACGCTCGCGCGCCCACGGGATGGCCCGCAGCCGCTCCTTCGGGATGGCGAGCCCCGAGACCTCACAGATGCCGTAGGTGCCGTCGTCGATCTTGGCGAGCGCCCGGTCGATCTCCTCGATCTGGCTGCGGAACTGCGCGGAGAGGGCGAGATCGCGCTCTCGCTCGACGGCGAGCGTGTCACCCTCGCCGGACTCCTCGTCGAACTGCACGTCGCCGGGCTCGCGCATCTGGGCCAGCTCGTTGGCCTCTGCGGTGAGCGCTTCCGCGTCATGCAGCAGCCGGGCGCGCTCGACGAGCAGGGCCTCACGCTGAGCCTCGAGGAACTTCTGGTCGAACGGTGACTTCGGCTGCGCGGTGGTCTGGGCGGCTGGCGCCTTCCCGGCGGCCTTCTTCGCGGTGACCGCCTTGGCAGTGGCCTTCTTGGCGGTGACCTTCTTCGCGGTGGCCTTCTTGGCGGTGGCCTTCTTCGCGGTGGCCTTCTTGGGAGTGGCCGTCTCGGCAACCGCCTTGGACGCCGCCGCCTTCTTCGCCGCCGCCTTCTTCGCCGGAGCCTTCACCGCCGCCTTGCCGGTGGAGGCCTTCTTGGCGACCGCCTTGCGCACCGCGACCTTCTTGGTGGTGGCCTTCTTCGTCGCCATGTGGTCGACAACTCCTCTCACGGCCGTATCGGGCCCAGTCCGCCACGAAAGGTGCCGCAGGGTAGGCGCTGAGCTGGTGGCCGTCAACCTCTGTCGGGAGCAGTTCGCGGCGGCGAGCGGACGAACCGTAGGCTACGGAGCATGCCGTTCGGTCCTGTCGACCCCGATCTCGATCTGGTCGCGCTCGAAGAGCGCGTGCTCGCCCGCTGGCGGGAACACGACGTCATCAACGAGGTCCGCCGGCTCCGCAAGGACGGTGAGCCGTGGATCTTCTACGAGGGTCCGCCCACCGCCAACGGCCGACCGGGCCTGCACCACGTCTGGGCCCGGGTCTTCAAGGATCTCTACCCCCGCTTCCAGACCATGCGGGGCAAGAACGTGCCCCGCAAGGGTGGCTGGGACTGCCACGGGCTGCCGGTGGAGCTCGAGGTCGAGAAGGAGCTGGGCCTCAGCAGCAAGCACGACATCGAAGAGTTCGGCATCGCCGAGTTCAACCGGCGCTGCCGGGACTCGGTCCACCGGTACGTGGAGCACTGGGGCGCGCTCACCGAGCGGGCAGGTGTGTGGATCGACACCGCCGACGCGTACTGGACGCTGTCGAACGACTACATCGAGTCCGTGTGGTGGCTGCTCGAGCAGATGTGGACCAAGGGCCTGCTCTACGAGGGGCACCGGGTCACCCCGTACTGCGCGCGCTGCGGTACGGCGCTGTCCTCGCACGAGCTGGGCCAGCCCGACGTGTACCGCGACGTCGTCGATCCCTCGGTCTACGTCCGGTTCCCTCTGATCGACCGCGACGCGGACCTGCTCGTGTGGACCACCACTCCCTGGACCTTGCTCTCCAACGTCGGGGCTGCGGTCGGTCCCGACATCGACTACGTCCGGGTCGCTGATCCCGAGGGCGGCCGCGACCTGGTGATGGCCGCGGCCCGCGCCCCGCAGGATGCCGAGGTGCTCGAGCGCTGGCGGGGCTGGGAGCTGGTCGGCTGGCGCTACCGGCGGCCGTTCGACCTGCTCGAACCACCCCCCGGCGCCGACGGCTGGCGGGTCGTCGCCGCGGAGTTCGTCAGCACCGACGAAGGGACGGGCATCGTGCACCTCGCGCCCGCGTTCGGTGAGGACGACGCGCAGGTCGGCCGGGCCGAAGGCCTGCCCGTGCTCAACCCAGTCCGCGCCGATGGCACCTTCGACGAGCGGACCGGCCCCTTCGCCGGACGGTTCGTCAAGGACGCCGACCGCGCCATCATCGACGATCTGCGCTCCCGTGGCCTGCTCGTGCGGGAGCAGCCCTACGAGCACGCGTACCCCCACTGCTGGCGGTGCGGCACCCCGCTGATCTACTGGGCGAAGACGTCCTGGTTCATCCGCACCTCCGAGCAGCGGGACACCCTCATCCGCGAGAACGAGAAGATCAACTGGCAACCGCCGACCATCAAGCACGGGCGGTTCGGCAAGTGGCTCGAAGGCAACGTGGACTGGGCCCTGTCGCGGGACCGGTTCTGGGGGACGCCGTTACCGATCTGGCGCTGCAGCGAGTGCGGTGCCGACACCTGCATCGGCTCGGTCGCAGAGCTCTCACGTCGGGCGGGGCGGGAGCTTGCCGACCTGGATCTGCACCGGCCCTACGTCGACGAGGTGACGTTCCCCTGTGAGCGCTGCGGCGGTGAGGCCCGGCGGCTCTCGCCGGTGCTCGACGCCTGGTTCGACTCGGGGGCCATGCCCTCCGCGCAGTTCCACTACCCGTTCGAGAACGAAGAGACGTTCCAGCGTTCGTTCCCCGCCGACTTCATCTGCGAGGCCATCGACCAGACCCGCGGCTGGTTCTACTCGCTGCTCGCGGTCAACTCGCTGGTCTTCGACCACACGCCGTACCGGAACGTCGTCTGCCTCGCGCTCGTCGTCGACGAGCACGGACAGAAGATGTCGAAGTCCCGTGGGAACGTCATCGAGCCATGGGACATCTTCAACTCCCAGGGAGCCGACGCCCTCCGTTGGTACTTCTTCTCCGCCGGCCAGCCGTGGACCCCCCGCCGGGTCCACGAGGACGGCATCCGGGAGAGCACCCGTCAGACGCTGCTCACGCTCTGGAACGTCTACGCGTTCTTCGCGACCTACGCCGACCTCGACGGCTGGACACCGGACGCCGGTGCGATCACCACACCGACCCACGTCCTGGACCGCTGGATCCTCTCCGAGCTCGACGACACCATCGAGGGGGTCACGGCCGCGCTGGAGGGTTTCGACGCACTCGAAGGCGCCGGCCGCCTGGCCCGCTTCATCGATGACCTGTCGAACTGGTACGTGCGCCGCTCCCGTCCCCGCTTCTGGAAGAGCAGCGACCCCGCCGCCCACGCCACCCTCTACGAGTGCCTGACCACCGTGGCTCGTCTGCTGGCGCCGTTCTGCCCGTTCCTCGCGGACGAGATCTACACCACGCTCACCGGCGAGACGTCGGTGCACCTCACCGACTGGCCGCGTCCGACCGGCCGCCGAGACGCCGAGCTCGCCGCGCAGATGGAGAGCGCCCGACGGCTGGTGGCGATCGGAAGGTCGGCGCGCACCGACGCCAAGGTCAAGGTGCGCCAGCCGCTGCGACGGGCCTTGATCCTGCATCCCGGCGACCCGCTCGACGAGGCCGTGCAACGGGAGGTGATGGCCGAGCTGAACGTCAAGTCGCTGGAGGCGATCGACACCCTTTCCGGACTGATGAGCTGGTCGATCGTCCCGAACTTCCGCGTCCTCGGACCCCGGCTCGGCCCGAAGGTCAACGAGGTCAAGCACGCCCTGGCTGCGGCCGACGGCTCGACCCTGAAGCAGCAGCTGGACACGAGAGGGTTCATCGAGATCGCCGGCGAGCGACTGGAGCCCGGTGACGTCGAGGCGCGCGCCCAGCGACACGAAGCGTTCGCGCTCGCCGAAGACTCGGGCTGGGCGGTGGCCCTCGATCTTGAGCTGGACGAGCAGCTTCGTGCGGAGGGCACGGCCCGGGAGCTGGTGCGTGCCCTCAACGAGCTCCGCAAGGAGCTGGGCTTCGCGATCGCGGACCGCGTCCGGGTGCGCATCGAGCCCACCGAAGCCTTGGCCGCCGCGCTGACCGCCCACCGCGATTGGATCGCCGGGGAGGTGCTCGCCAGCGACTTCGAGGTGGGACCGCTCACCGAGGCCGACCGGGTGCAGGTGCTCGACGTGGACGGCGAGACGGTGCGGGTCAGCGTCGAGCGGGTCTGACGAGGCCGCTCAGCGGCGCCACCGGCTCCGCTTCGGTTCGGGCTCCTCGTCGAAGTCAGCCTCGAAGAACGCCCGCATCGCCGCGTCGGCCTCGGCGTCCGGTGCCCCGAGCGGGTCGTCCGCCTCGCCCTCACCGGCGAACGGGGTGAACAGCTCCGTCGGTGGACCGGTGTCGAGCGGGGCCTCGCCGGCATCGACGTTGTCGAAGAGCTTCTCGGTCGTGAGGTCGACGCGCTCGGCGCTCTCCGCGCCGGGACCCTCCGCATCGGGGCGCTGATCGCCGGAGCCGTTGCGGTCCGTCTCGTCGCCGGGAGCCTTCCCCTCCGCACCGGAGACGGCCGGATCACCAGCGTCGGCAGCTCCGCCGGGCGACTCCTCGGCCTGCCCGCTGGCTGGCGTATCCAGGCCAGCTCCCGCCTCGGCCTCAACCGCCGCAGGGGCAGCAGCTGATCCCTCCGAGCTTGGCTCGCCTCCACCGGAAGTGCCAGCGGCGACGGGCGCCGGCTCGGAAGCCTCGCCCGCCGGGGCCTGACCCGCCGGGGTCTCGGAAACGGCGGTCTGGCCAGCCGGCCCCGCAGGGGTCGAGCCCTCACCAGCGGCCCCCTCAGGGGTCGTGGCCTCAGCCACTGGAGCTTCGCGGGGCACGCTCGGAGCGCGCAACGCAGGAGGGGCGGTGACCCGCAGCGCCTCCGGCTCCTCCACCGCCTGCTTGATCGCGTCGAGCGTGCGGAGCAGCTTGGCGCGCTCAGCCTCGAGATGCTCCCGCAACGCCTCGACATCGGCGGCGAGCTGATCACGGACCTTTTCGAGCTCACCGACCTCCGAGAGGATCTGACCCCGCCGCTGCGCCACGAGCTCGTCGACCTGCCGCTTGGCTTCCACCCGCAGCTTCTCGGCCTCCGCCTGCGCCTCGGCGAGCAGGGCGGCCGCCTGCTGACGGGCGTCAGCGATCGCACGCTGCGCGGCGCGGTTCGCGTCCTCGATGGTGGCATCGGCGGTCTTCTGGGCCATGAGCAGGATCCTCGACGCCCGCTCCGCCTCCGCTTGCTCATCGAGCACGCGCGCCGGCGCCGCTTCGTGCCTGGCCAGATCAGCCTTGAGCTTGTCGATCTCGGCCTCCGCGAGGGATCTCGCCCGCTCGGCGCCGTCAGCCCTCGCGGTCGCCTCCCGCACCATCTCCTGAAGCTGCGCAACCTTCTCGCTCACCTGCGCCAGGAAGTTGTCGACCTCCTCGGGGTCGTAGCCCTTCCGGCGCTCCGAGAACCTGACGTCGGTCAACAGATGCGGCGTTGCGTCCATCGGGCCGATGGTAGCGAGGGCGTGACTCGGCCGCCGCGATAGCTCCGCCGGGTCAGCGGCACAGGAACGTCAGCAGGATCTGGATGACGAAGAAGACCACGATCGGCGAGAGGTCGAGGGCCACGGCACCGAAGCGCACCGGTGGGAGCACCTCCCGCAGGGGTGCGAGCACCGGCTCGGTGATCGCCACCAACACGTTGTAGACGGTCGCCAGCGCGCCGCCTCCCGACATGGGGAACCAGGAGAGCACGATGCGCAGGAAGAGCACGAAGAGATACAGCGAGAGCAGGTAGCAGAGGATCGACACGGTCGGGATCAGGCGTCGTGCAGGCCGCGCTCGCGCAGGCGGCGCCGCTCCTCGGCTGAGACCTCGACGTTCGAGGGGGTGAGCAGGTACACCTGGTGTGCCACCTTCTCCATGTGCCCGCCGAGGCCGTAGCACAGCCCGCTGGAGAAGTCGATCAGCCGACGGGCCAGGTCACGGTCAACCCCCTGAAGGTTCAGGATCACCGGCTGGCTGGCCTTGAACTTGTCGGCCACCTCCTGCGCGTGGTTGAAGGAGGTGGGAGACACGACGTGGGGCTTGGCTGACGCGGCCGCGGGAACTGGTCGCACCACGCTGCGCTGCCTCGCGGCCGGAGCTTCGGCGCCGGCGGGAGGCGACAGCGTCCTCACGGCGGACGGCTCCTCCGCGGGGGGTGCAGGCTGTGGCGGGCGCGGGCCAGCGGGGCGAGCAGCAGCGGGCGTCGTGGGCGCCGGGCGGGGGCGTCCGGTGACTCGCGCACCCGCGGGAACCTGTTCGTGCTGCACCGCCTGTGGCGCGGCAGCGACCTCGACGTCGTCCTCGTACTCGTCATCCGGACCGAGTCCGAGGTAGAGCATCGTCTTCTTCCAAAAGGAAGCCATGGGATCCTCCTGAGCCGCTGCGCTCCAGTGTCTCACGCGCGACTCGTCCGATTGCGAACCAGGTCAGGCTAGTGGCGTCGCTCCGGCGCCAGGCAGCGGCCGCGGGCCGAACAGCGCGCGCCCGACGCGCACCATCGTCGAACCCTCCTCGACGGCGAGGTCGAGGTCGGCGGACATGCCGATCGAGCGCTCCGGAAGGCCGAGCTCGTCCGCCATCGCCACCAGGCGACGGAACCCCGGCCTGGCCCGCTCGGGTGGCCCGGCGGGCCCGACGCCCATCAGGCCACGCACGTCCAGCCCCAGCTCCAGGCAACGGGAGACCAACCGGGGAGCCTCGTCGAGCGCGCACCCGCCCTTGTGCTCCTCACCCGAGAGGTTGAGCTGCACCAGCACCGTTGCGCCGGGGGCCCGTCGGGCGACCTCCTCCGCGAGGGGCTCGCGGTCGATCGACTGCCAGATCGACACGACCGGGGCGAGCGAGCGGACCTTGTTCCGCTGAAGCCGCCCGATGAAGTGCCAACGGACCCGAGTGGCGAGATCACCGAGGGCGGCGTGCTTGCCGAGCAGCTCCTGCGCGTAGTTCTCACCGATGTCACTGACCCCGGCCGCCACCGCAGCGCGCACCGCATCAGCCCCGAAACCCTTGGTGACGGCGACGATCCGGACCTGCCGATCCGTGAGGTCGGCGATGCGGGCCCGCAGCACCCGCACCCGCTCGGCGACCACGTCGACGTCCGGGACCGGCCCGCTCACGGCTGCGACTCGATCCACACCGCCAGAGCGTGACGACGGCGATCCGACCGAGCCCGGTGCGAGAAGAGCGCGTCGCCGCCGCAAGCGGTGCACACGTCGGCCGCACCGGCCAGCCTCACCTCAGCTCTGGCGAGCGCCGCTGCGACCGCGGTGGGCAGATCCAACGCCGGGCGGCCACCCGCGGTACGCCCGCGCACCGCCGGCCCCAGCGCCGAGACGAGCGACGCGAGGTCGTCCGCTCCGAACTCGTAGCAGTCGGGATGGATGCACGGCCCGAGATAGGCCTCGATCGTGGTCGCTCCCCGCTGTCGCATGACCTCCACGGTGGCGCCCAGCACCCCGCTGAGCAGACCGCGCCATCCCGCATGGGCCGCAGCCACCACACCCTCCGGGGAGACGAAGGCCACCGGAGCGCAGTCGGCGACGGTCACCGAGGCCACCACACCCTCCACGGTGGTCGCCACGGCATCGGCCCGGGTGCCACACACCCCGTCGAGCGCGGTTGCCGGACCGACCTCGACGACCTCCGACCCGTGCACCTGACGGAGCCACACCCAGGGGAGATCGACGACGGCACGGCGGCGTTTCTCGAGCTCCGATGGCGGGCCGGTGACCGCGAAGTCCCCGTCGGCACGATCGGTGAACCACGCGCGGGCCAGCCGTCCGTCGGGCAGCGGGACGCGCCACAGCTCGATCGCCACTTCCCGTACCGAGAGATCGTCTACTTGAGGAACGACGGCACGTCGAAGTCGTCGTCGCCGCCTTCGAGCCCGAGATCCTCGTCTTCGCCGGCGCCGGCGAAGACGTCGGTGACCGGTGCGAGATCCGCAGCTCGCGCCGGCCTGCCACCCTCCGACGACTTGCGATCAGCGTCCCATCGGTCGAAGCCGGCCGCGATGACCGTGACCCGCACCTCGTCGCCCATCTCGTCGTCGATCACGGTGCCGAAGATGATGTTCGCGTCCGGGTGGGCGACCGAGTGGATCACCTCGGCCGCCTCGTTCACCTCGAACAGCCCGAGGTCGCTGCCACCGGCGATCGTGAGCAGGATGCCGCGGGCGCCTTCGATGCTGGCCTCGAGCAACGGGCTCGAGATCGCTGCGCGAGCGGCGGTGAGCGCCCGGCCTTCGCCTGAGCCGTATCCGATGCCCATGAGCGCGGAGCCCGCATCGCTCATGATCATCTTCACGTCGGCGAAGTCGGTGTTGATCAGACCTGGGGTGGTGATGAGGTCGGTGATGCCCTGCACACCCTGCAGGAGGACCTCGTCGGCCATCTTGAACGCGTTGAGCACCGAGGTCTTGTCGTTGGAGACGGTGAGCAGCCGGTCGTTCGGGATGACGATGAGGGTGTCGACCTTCTCCTTGAGCTTCTGGATGCCCGACTCGGCCTGCACCGCGCGCCGGCGCCCCTCGAAACCGAACGGTCGGGTCACGACACCGATCGTCAGCGCGCCCAAGCCCTTCGCGATCTCTGCGATCACCGGGGCGGCCCCCGTCCCGGTGCCACCCCCCTTCCCTGCGGTGATGAAGACCATGTCGGCGCCCTTCAGGACCTCTTCGAGCTCCTCCTTGTGCGCCTCCGCGGCCTGGCGGCCCACCTCCGGGTCGCTCCCGGCGCCAAGCCCTCTGGTGAGCTCCCGGCCGATGTCGACCTTCACGTCGGCGTCGCTCATGAGCAGCGCCTGCGCGTCGGTGTTCACCGCGATGAACTCCACGCCCTTGAGGCCGGCGTCGATCATGCGGTTGACGGCGTTGACACCGCCGCCACCCACCCCGACGACCTTGATGACCGCGAGATAGTTCTGCGGAGAACCGGCCATGGCGTTCGTTACCTCCGAGTCGGGAGCCGTCGGCTCGAGTTTCGATTCGGGAGCCGTCGGCTCCACTTTGCTCTTCCTTCGTCGGGACGTGGTGGATGGCGTCCGGTCACTCGCAGCTCGGGGCGGAGCCGAGTAGGGCGACACGTCGAAGAGTCGGTCAGCCATCGGGACGCCGCCGGGGGCACACCCTCGACCGGGTGGGCTGGACTCTCAACCTGAGGTTGAGGGTTATGTCAACCTCAGATTCTGGTCGAAACTTTACGTCCGGCAGCTGTGTCAGGTCAACCACCACCCCCCGCCTTCTCGCATCCACCGTCACGGGTGATCACCGGTCGGTCGGACAGCCGGACATCGATCGTCGCCAGACAACGGTCGTCCACCTGGGCGAAAACGGTCCGCAGCGCGAGCACCTTCTCCTCGACCGCGGTGGCCGGCCCGAACACCACCTCACCGGAGGGGACCAGCCGCAAGCGAATCCCGCCATCGGGACTCACCACCACCGCAGAGACCCGACTGCGCACCCCCGGCGAAAGTGAGCCGGCCACCGCGAGCGCCGGCTCGACCGGGCCACCCAACCGCTCGCCGACCGGTGCCGGCTGCACGCCCTCCAGCACCAGCCAGCCGGGCTCGCTCAGCGGCCCGAGCACCCGGCCCTCGGTGTCGACCAGCAGCCAACCAGCCGCGGGGTCCGCAACCGCGGCGAGCGGCTGTCGCTCGACGATCCGGAGCGTGACGGTCCCCGACCAGTCGATGCGGACGCTCGCGTCGCGGACCCACGGCAGCGTGAGCAGTCGGTCTCGGATCGCGGAGGCGTCGAGGTCCACCAGCTGGTCGCCGGGACGCACGCCAGACGCCTCCAGCACCTGCTGCTCCGTGACGTGCTGGCCTGCTTCGATCCGCACCGTGTCGACATCAGCGAGCGCGGTACGCGACACGAACCCCGCTGTGGCCAACATGCCGACCAGGGTCAGAGCCACCACCAGCCTCCGCCGACGGCGCCGACCCCGGTCACGCTCGACCTGCTCGCGACGGGCTGCGATCCGCGGATCGATAGCGTCGGACGCCGGGCGCTGCAGGGTGCGGGCACTCACGGGCTGCCGTCCCACGGTGCAGGGCCGAAGCCGACGAGTCGGGTCTCGGGCCGCAACCGCACCCCCGAGTGCGCCACCACCCGGGCCCAGACCTCTCGCATCAAGCGCTCGATGTCGTCGGCGCTGCCGCCCTCATCGGCCTGGATGAAGTTCGCGTGCTTCTCCGACACCCGCGCGCTGCCCAGCCGGAGCCCGCGACAGCCGGCAGCGTCGATCAGCCGGCCGGCTGAGTCCCCCGCCGGGTTCACGAAGACCGAGCCGGCGTTCGCTCCACCCGGCTGGTGCTCCCGCCGCCATCGCACCACCTCGGCGATCAACTGCTCGGATGCCGCGGGCTCGCCCCGAGCCAACTGGAGCTCGGCCCACAGCACGACCTGGTGCGCCTGGACATCCGAATGGCGAAACGCGAGCCCGAGGCGATCGACCGGCACGATCTCATCCTCGCCGCTGCAGAGGTCGAGCAGGCGGACCCTCGACAGCACCGCGGCCATGTCCGAGCCGTGACCACCCGCGTTCATGCGCACCGCCCCACCGATCGACCCCGGCACGCCGACCGCCCACTCGAACCCGGTCAGGCCGGCGGCTGCGGTCCGGCGGGCCACCACGGGCAAGAGCGCAGCAGCGCCAGCACGCACCAAGGTCCCGACGACCTCGATCGTCGCGTACGTCTCGCCGAGCGCGACCGCCAACCCGGCGAAGCCCGCATCGGCCACGAGGAGGTTCGAGCCGTTCCCCACGATCAGCACCTCGACTCCCGTCTCCCGGACCGCCCGCGCGACGAGCCGGAGGTGCTCGTCCTCCTCAGCCCGGACGAACAGCGCAGCCGGACCACCCACGCGGTAGGTGGTCATCGGACCGAGCGGCACACCACGCTGCGCGAGCGGCCCGAGGATCCCGGCCGCCCGCTCGATCACCCCGGCGACGTCGCGGTCCCTCACCGGGCCAGCACCTCGCGCAACTCGTCAGCGAGCGAGGACAGATCACCCGCACCGAGCGTCAGGCACAGATCGCCGGGACGCAGCTCCTGGCGGAGGAACGGGACCAGGTCTGAGCGGCGGGGCAGGTACACCACCCGTGCCCAGGGATGGGCGTCGAGCACCGCGTGCACGAGCAGCCTCCCCGAGACACCCGGCCTCGGCGCCTCACCCGCGGGATAGACGTCGGTGAGGACCACAACGTCCGCGTCCTCGAACGCATCTCCGAAGTCCCGCCAGAGCGCCGCGGTGCGGCTGTAGCGGTGTGGCTGGAACACACAGACGATCCGCCGCCACCCGCCAGCGCGTGCTGCGGCGAGCGCGGCACGGACCTCCGACGGGAGGTGCGCGTAGTCATCGATGAAGGTGATCCCTCCGACCTCCCCGCGGTGCTCGAACCGACGGGCCACTCCCGCGAACCGGCTGAGAGCACCCGCAGCCGCGTCGAACGGGGCACCGAGCACCAGCGCCGTCACCAACGCCGCGCACGCGTTGCGGGCGTTGTGCGCCCCGGCCACCGGGAGCTGCACCCGCCCCAGCTCCCGCCCGCCCTCGTGGAGGGCGAACGTCGACCCGCTGGCGCTGCACACCAGATCGACCATCCGCCAGTCCGCTCCCTCTGCGGTGCCGTAGGTGATGGCGCCACAGGCCCGCCCCAGCCGCAGGGCGACGTCGTCGTCCGCGCAGACGACCCGTGGCCCCGGTGTCTCAGCCAGGAACCGCTCGAACGCGGCCTCCAACGCTGCCACCGAGCCGTAGAACTCGAGATGATCGGGTTCGACGTTGGTGACGACCCCAGCCAGACGCGGCAGCTCGAGGAAGGTCCCGTCGCTCTCGTCCGCCTCGACGACGAACCACTCGCCCTCGTCCCAGACGGCGCCGCTGCCGATCTCGTTGACATCCCCGCCGATGATGAACGACGGGTGCAGACCCGCTGCTCGCAGCGCCAGCGCCAGCATCGAGGACGTCGTCGTCTTGCCGTGGGTGCCCGCCACCGCGACGGTCTGACGGCACGCCGCGATCCCCGCCAGGATCTCGGCTCGCCGCAGCACCGGGATGCCACGCTCCCGCGCGAGACGGACCTCGAGGTTGGAGTCGGGGATCGCCGTCGAGACCGTCACATACCGCAGATCCGGGGCGAGGTTCTCCGCCGCGTGACCGATGTGGACCTCCACCCCCAGGGCACGCAGCCGCTCCAGGCCCGCTGACTCCTTGAGGTCGCTGCCCGACACGCGGTGCCCCATCCCGGCGAGCACCGTGGCGATCGCGCTCATGCCCGCACCGCCCACGCCGACCACGTGGATCGAGGTGGGCACGCGCAGGTCGGGTCGGACGTGCTCAACCACGGGCGTGCTCCTCGACCAGGTCCGCGACCCGCTCGGCGGCGTCCGGTCGCGCCAGGCTGCGGGCGGCGCGACCCATCCGGGCCAGACGCTCCGGATCGTCGAGGAGCGGCTCGAGCTCCTGCAGGAGCCGGGCCGCGTCGAGCTGATCGTCCGGCACGACGATCGCCGCGCCCGCTGCGACCAGCCCGGCAGCGTTGGCGGTCTGGTGGTCGCGCGGTGCGTTGGGGAGCGGCACGAGGATGGACGCCCGTCCGACCTCGGCCAGCTCGGCGACCGTGGTGCCACCCGCGCGGGCGATAACCAGATCGGCCGCGACCAGCAGCTCATCCATGCGATCTTCGTAACGCACCGGCTGGTAGACGAGACCCTCGGCGGGGAGGTCCACAGGCGGCGCCCCCAGCTCGTCCCAGTCCCGGCTGCCGATCACGTGTCGGATCGCCAGGTCCCGTCGGTCGGCGAGCACCGGTATCGCCGCACGCACCGCAGTGTTGATCGATCGCGCCCCGAGCGAACCGCTGACCACCGCCACCACCGTGCGGTCGACGGGGAGCCCGAGTGCCCGGCGGGCGCCGTCACGGTCGTCGCGCCGCGCGGCGTCGAGCACCTCCGCTCGCACCGGGTTGCCCGTCACCACCCGACGAGGCAGATCGGTCTCGGCGAACGGCACCGCGCACGCCCGTGCGAAGCGCCCAGCCAGGCGGTTCGCCGCGCCGGCACGGGCGTTCTGCTCCATCACCACGATCGGGACCCGGTTGAGCACCGCCCCCACGATGCAGGCCACGCTCGCGTAGCCACCCAGCACGACCACCACCCGGGGCTGCAGCCGTCGCACCAGACGGACGCCTGCGACCACGGCCCGCACCAGACCCAGCAGCGCTGCGACGTTGTCGAGCGTGAGCCGGCGCTGCAGGCCCCGACCGGGAAGGCTCGTGAGCGGGAAGCCGGCGGCAGGCACCAGGTTGGTCTCGATCCCCCGTTCGCTGCCCACGAAGTGGAGGCTCTCCGGCGGGTGTCCCCGCCCGACGAGCGCCCGCGCCAGCGCGATCCCGGGCAGCACGTGGCCGGCGGTACCACCACCCGCGATCACCGCGAAGGTCATCGTGCCTGACGGGCGACGTTGAGCAACAACCCCGAGGCAGCCATCAGCACCAGCAGCGACGAGCCGCCGAAGGAGACGAACGGCAGCGGAACCCCGGTGATCGGCAGCGCACCCACCACCGCCCCGATGTTGACGAAGGCCTGGAAGAGGATCCACGTGGTGACACCGGTGGCCAGCAGCAGCCCGAAGCGGTCCGGGGCACCCAGCGCGGTCCGCACCCCCAGCACGCCGAGGGCGACGAACAGCGCCACCACGGTGAGCGCACCCACCAGGCCGAGCTCCTCGCTGATGATGGCGAAGATGAAGTCGGTGTGGGGGAAGGGCAGGAACCCCCACTTCGCCCGACCCTCTCCGAGCCCCACGCCGGTGAGCCCGCCACTGGCGATGCTCACCTGCGACTGGATCGTCTGATAGCCGGTGTTGAGAGGGTCAGCCCAAGGATCGCGGAACGCCATGAGCCGCCGCATGCGGTACGGCTCGAGCACGGCGGCGATCGCCGCCAGACAGGCGCCGACCCCCACCACCTTGCCGAGCGGCTTGAGCGGGACGCCCGCCACGAAGAGCATCACGAAGACGATGACGCCGAGGATGATCGTGGTCCCTAGGTTGGGCTGCAGCATGAACAGCGCCGCCACCAGTCCGAACACGGCGACCACCGGTCGGATCGACAGACGGGTGTCGTCGAGACGATCGGCGCGTCGAGCGAGCAGGTCGGCCACGAACAGCACCACCGCAAGCTTCGCGAGCTCAGACGGCTGGATGCGCCACGCGCCGAAGCCCAACCAGCGAGACGACCCGTTGACGTTCACCCCGAGGCCGGGGATGAGCACCAGCACCAGCAGCACGAGTGAACCGATGAGCAGGTGACGACTCCACGGGCGCCACCGGTGGTAGTCGATCCGCATCGTCGTGAGCAGCGCAACCGAACCGAGCAGCAGCCAGAGGAACTGCCGCTGGAACTGGTACCAGGCGGAGCCGTACTCGTAGTAGGAGGTGACCGCTGACGCGGAGAGCACCATCAGCAACCCGAAGAGGTTCAGGATCACGATCAGGGCGAAGATGCCGAGGAACAGGCTCGAACGCCTCCCCACCGGCTTGCTCGGCCCCTTCCGAGCCTTCGCCGCCCGCTGAGCCGGGCGGACCCGAGGGGTACGGCTGACCGTGGTCATCGCTCCACCTCCGTAGGTGCCGAACCGAGAAGTGCCCGCACCGCTGCCTGGAACGCCACACCGCGCTCGTGGTACGAGCCGAACCAATCGAACGAGGCGCATCCGGGTGAGAGGAGGACCACGTCGCCGGGCTGCGCCAGCTGCGCGGCCTGCGCCACCACCTCCTCCATGTCCGTGCGCACCTCGACGACCGGACATGACGGTGCGAAGACCTCTCGGATCTCGCCAGCCGCCTCACCCATGGCCACCACTGCCCGAAGCCGGGGCGCGACCTCGACCATCGCAGCGAGATCCAGACCCTTGTTGCGCCCACCGGCGATCAGCACCACCGAGTCGAACGCCTGCACCGCCGTGACCGCCGCATGCGGAACGGTGGCCTTCGAGTCGTCGTACCAGCGCACGCCCGCCCACTCCCCCACCAGCTCGACCCGGTGCGGCAAGCCGCGGAAGTTCCGCAGCACGCGACGCACGGCGTCGAGGCTGGCACCCGCGGCCAACGCCGTGGCCGACGCCGCGAGCGCATTGACCACGTCGTGCGGGAGGGCCCGGCCGAGCTCACTCACCGCCACGAGGCGCTCCCCTTCGCCGGTGACGAGCTCACCGGCCTCGACACGGAACGCGGCCGACTCACCCACACCGAAGGTGAGCACGCCAGTCGGCGGCACGTGGCGCATCACGACCGGATCGTCGGCGTTGGCGACCGCGGTTGCGCCAGGGGGCAGGTCGGCCCACAGCCTCGCCTTCGCGGCCTCGTACGCCTCGAGTGAGGCGTGGACGTCGAGGTGGTCCGGCGCGAAGTTCAACCAGGTAGCCACCTGCGGGGCGATCCGCTGCGTGTGACCGAGCCGGAACGAGGAAGCCTCCACAACGAAGACATCGGCCTCCTCGTCGGTGATCGCCTCGACCAGCGGCAGCTCCGTGTTGCCGGCGAGCACCGCGCGCCGGCCGGAGCCGGTGAGCATGTCGGCGACCATGGTGGTGACCGTGGTCTTGCCGTCGGTGCCGGTCACCGCCACGATCGGGCGAGCGTCCCAGGCCTGGGCCAGGTCGAACTCGCTCGCCACCGGGACCCCGAGCTCGGACGCGATGCGCATCACCGGATGACGATCGGGGATCCCCGGGCTGGGGAGGACCACCTCGACCTGCTCAACGACCTCGCGCAGCGTGACCTCGCCAGGCGCTTCGAGGAGTCTCACGCCGAGCGATTCTGCTAAAGCGCGGGCGTCCGCTGAGGGATGGTCGTCAGCGGCGAGCACCCGTTCACCGCGCGCCACGAGCGCTCTGGTGACCGCCTGCCCGGTGACGGCGAGCCCGTAGACGAGGGCCCGACCGGGCGTGTTCATTCGATCACCCCAGGGATCGACAGGAAGTCCGCGTAGAAGAGTCCGATGGCGAGACCCGTGCACAGACCCGCGAAGATCCACAGGCGGATGATCACCGTCGTCTCCGGCCAACCCACTAGCTCGAAGTGGTGGTGCACGGGTGCCATGCGGAAGATGCGTCTCCCCCCGAGCAGGCGGAAGGTCGCCACCTGGAGGATGACCGACAGGGTCTCGATGACGAAGAGACCGGCGATGATCGGCAGGAGCAGCACCGTGTTCGTGCTCAGCGCCAGGGTGGCCAACGCCGCCCCGATGGCGAGCGACCCGGTGTCTCCCATGAAGATCTGCGCCGGCGCCGCGTTCCACCACAGGAAGCCCACACACGCGCCGAGCATGGCTGCGGCGATCACGCCCAAGTCCAGGTAGCTCTGATCACCGTAGATCTCCGGGTGGCGGAACCCCACGAAGCAGACGACGATGAACGCGGCGAAGGCGAAGATCGATGCACCGGCCGCCAGGCCGTCGAGGCCGTCGGTGAGGTTCACCGCATTGGTGGTGGCCAGGATGAGCAGCACAGCCAGGACCGCCCACCCCAGCTTGCCGAGACCGATGCCCGGCGAGTCGTAGCGGGTGAGCGACAGGGTGGTGGCGACGTTCGTCTGATCGAGCACGAGGACGACGAACGCCACTGCGACCACGAGGAGCCCGATCATCTTCGCTCGCTTGTTCAGGCCCAGGTTCCGGGCCCTGAACACCTTGAGACCGTCGTCGATCAGACCGACGAGCGCTGCGAGCCCGATGGTCAGCATCACGATGATGCCCCGGCGGGTGAAGGTGCCACCGAAGAGATCGCTGACCAGCCACCCCAGGCCGGCCGCGCCGACGATGGCCAACCCGCCCATGGTCGGGGTACCGGCCTTCGTGACGTGTCCGGACGGACCGTCCTCACGGATCGGCTGGCCGATCCCCCGGGATCGGAGGAACGAGATCAGCAACCGGGTCCCGATCAGGGACAGGGCCATGGCGATGGCGGCTGCCGCGATCAGCCGGACCACGGCTCACCCCGCACTCGGCCGATGCGGTGCAGCTCTTCACGGGCCACCTCGCGATCGTCGAACGCGATGACGTCCCGGCCGAGCGTGAGCGTGCGCTCGTGCCCTTTGCCGGCCAGCACCACCACATCCCCTGGCTGCGCGGCCTCGAGCGCTAGGCCGATCGCGGCCCGGCGGTCTGGCTCCACCACGAGCTCGACGGCCCGACGGCCCGAGGCGCGTCGGAACCCTTCCCTGATGGCGTCGATGATCGCTCCAGTCTGCTCACCGCGGGAGTTGTCGGCGGTCAGCACTACCCGATCAGCGAACCGGGCCGCCACCTCACCCATCACGGGGCGCTTCCCCGGATCCCGCTCGCCACCGCAGCCGAACACCACCCAGAGGGCGCGACCCGGAGCGACGAGCGCACCAGCCGCGACCAGCACCTGCTCGAGCCCGTCGGGGGTATGCGCGTAGTCGACCACGACGGTGAACGGCTGACCCTCATCAACCACCTCGAAGCGCCCAGGTACCACGAGCGGCCGGCTGAGCCCACGGGCCACGGTGACGTCATCGATGCCGAGCGCGAGCGCCGCGCCCGCCGCCGCGAGGGCGTTCGACACGTTGAACAGGCCCGCCAGCGGGAGCTGCACCTGCTGTCCATGCCAGCGGAAGCTGGTGCCGCCGACGCTCGGACGGAGGTCGCTGACGTCGTCGAGGGAGTACCCGCTCACGGGGATCTCGACCCTGTCGCGCAGCGTGCGACCGTACGGGCTGTCGAGGTTCACCACCGCCACCTCGGCGAGCTCGCGGGTGAACAGCCGGGCCTTCGCCTCGAAGTACGCCTCGACGGTCCCGTGGAAGTCGAGGTGGTCGCGACCGAGGTTGGTGAACACGGCGACTCGGAAGTGCATGCCGGCCACGCGCTCGAGGCTGAGCGCGTGCGACGAGACCTCCATCGCGACGGTGTCGACCCCCTCATCGCGCCACGCGGCGAGCTGACGCTGCAGGTCGGGCGCCTCCGGAGTCGTCCGCTCACCGGTCAGAGTGCCGACCACCTGCACGGCTCGTCCCGCCTCGCGACAGATGTTCGCGAGCAGCTCCGTGGTGGTCGTCTTGCCGTTCGTCCCCGTGATCCCGACGACGTCCATCGTCCGCGAGGGATGCCGGTACAGCGTCGCGGCTGCGATGCCCATCGCACGGCGTGCAGCTCGCACCTGCACTACCGGGATGCCCTCCGCCACCTCGACGGGGTGCTCGACCAGCAAGGCTGCGGCGCCGTTGGCGACGGCCTGCGCAGCGAACGCGTGACCGTCTGCCGACGCACCCCGGATGCAGCAGAACAGACTCCCCGGTGCGACGCGCCGGGAGTCGTAGTCGATCCGGCTGATCTCGACCGACAGCTCACCTCTGGTGCCGACCGGGTCGAGCTCGCCGATGACCTCAGCGAGTCGCACGGGGCTCACCCCGTGCCGGGCGGGGACGCCACTGGCTGGTCCGCGGTCGGCCCCCGCAGCTTGCCCGCGGAGGTGCGGACCGCGGGCTGCTCGACCGGTACCCCGCCTGCGGGTGCGTCGGTGGCTGGCGGAGCGATGGAGAGCTCCCGCAGGGCGAACGAGGCGATCTTCGACCACGCGGGAGCGGCGACCATGCCACCGGTGTAGCCGCCCGCTCGCGGCTCGTCGATCACGACGATGATGGAGAGCGCCGGCCGCTGCGCGGGAACGAAGCCGACGAACGTCGACTGGTACTGCACCACGCCGTTCTCGTCGACGTAGCCACCGCGGGGCTGCGGCTTGCGTGATGTGCCGGTCTTGCCAGCCGGCGTGTACCCGTGCACCTGCGCCAGCTTCCCAGTGCCGGCTGCGACGACCTGTCTGAGCATGAGGTTCATGGTGTCCGCGACGTCCTGGGAGAGCACACGGCGCCCCTCCTCGAACGGGAACGGGTGCTCGGTGCCATCGGCGTCGATGGTCGCGTGCACCAGGCGGGGTGGGACGTAGACGCCGCGGTTCGCGATCGCGTTGTAGGCGAGGAGCATCTGCAGCGGGGTCACCGACACCCCCTGTCCGATGGGCACCGTCCCGATCGACGTCGCCCACCACTGGTTCGGATCGCTCGGGTCGGGGACCCGGCCCGACTGCTCGTTCGGGAAGCCGAGCGTGGTCGGTCGACCGAAGCCGAACGCGAGGAGCGCACGATGGAGGCGTTCCTTGCCCAGCTGCTGGGCGATCTTGATCGTGCCGATGTTCGACGAGTGGGCCAGCACGTCGGCGACGCTCCACGTCACCTGGCCGTGGGGCTCCGCATCCTGGAAGGTGGCGTCCGCGACCTTCAGGGTGGGTGGCACCTGGATCATCGTCTCCGGTGACACCAGTCCCGCCTCGATCGCTGCGGCGATCGTGACCATCTTCATCACCGAGCCGGGCTCGTAGACCGTGGTGAGGGCGGCGTTGTTGGTGCCAGGGACGACCCGCCCGCTCGCGGGGTCGGTGACCATGTTCGCCATCGCCAGGATCTCGCCGGTCTCCGGGCGGGTCACGATCGCGACCGCACCTCGGGCCTTGGTCGCCGCGATCTGCTCGGCGAGGATCCGCTCGGTCTCGTACTGCAGGGACCGGTCGAGGGTGAGCACGAGGTCACGACCCTTCACCGCCGGAACCTGGTGGTGCTCGCCGACGGCGATCGTGCGCCCTGCCGGGTTGCGCTCGAGCACCAGCTTGCCGGGCGTGCCGGTCAGCTGGTCCCCGTAGAGGGCCTCGAGCCCGGAGATGCCCACGTTGTCGACGTCGGTCGTGCCGAGGATCGAGCGAGCCATGTCCCCGGCGGGATGGAAGCGCTCGGTCTCCTCCAGCAGCGCAACGCCGGGGAGTGCGAGCGCCGCGACCCGGTCTGCGACGTCCGCGGGCACCTTGCGGGCGACGTAGGCGAAGCGTCCCTCCCTGGTCATCAGGGCCTCGATGGCGGCAGGATCCATCCCGAGGACGTCGGCGAGCTGCGCGGCCTCAGCCTTGGGGTCCTCGATCAGCGCCGGGTCGACGAAGACCGACTTGGCTGGCCGGGACATGACCAGCTGGATGCCGTTGCGGTCGTAGATCGTCCCCCGCTCCGCGGCCAGGGTCTGCACGAACGTCCGCTGCTCGATGCCCACCTCCCGGTAGCGCTGCGGGTTGAGGACCTGCAGGTCGACGATCTTGGACAGCACCAGCGCGAACGCGGCGAGCAGCACGGCGAGCAGCCACAGCAGGCGCACCCGGTGACCCGCCCGATGGATCGCGACCGTCATCGACTGGTGCCGGCCTTCGCCGGGGTCGGGGTGGACGTAGCCTTCGTGGTCGGTGTCGAGGTCGATCGCTTCGGAACGGTGGTGGAGCTCGTCGAGGTCGATCGCCTCGGAACGGTGGTGGAGCTCGTCGGCGTCGGCTTGGCCGCAGTGGTGCTCGTGGTGGCGGGCGTCGGCTCGCCCTCGACGAGCATCGCCGCGGCATCGTCGTCAGGTTTCGGCTCGAGGTAGGTGATCGCTCCCGGCGTGATCATCCCGAGCTTCCGTGCCGCCTCGGTGACGCGCGCTGGAGAGCGCAGGTCCACCAGCGCGAGCTCGAGATCACGCTGTCGCAGCTCCTCGGTGCGGATGCGCTCGTTCAGGTCGTCGAGCGTGCCCTGCTCCTTGATGATGAGGG
This sequence comes from Acidimicrobiales bacterium, assembly GCA_037478855.1. GTDB lineage: Bacteria > Actinomycetota > Acidimicrobiia > Acidimicrobiales > Acidimicrobilacustridaceae > Rhabdothermincola. The sequence continues at coordinate 51,226 of JBBFLY010000012.1, forward strand.
TCTGGAAGGCGGCGAGGGCGAACATGGCAACGAAGAGCACGACCCCGGCGAGCGTGCCCACCCTCCCGGGCCGCAGCCGACGCAGCTCATCCGGGTCGACGACCCGCAGTGCGGGACGGGACCGGGGCCGCTCGCGGACGGGTGTGGTCGTTCGCCGCGGGGCGGTGGCCACCGCCTGAGCACGGGCGCTCACGCCGCCACCTCCGGCAGCTTCTCCACGGCGCGAAGCCGCGCGCTCTGCGCCCGCGGGTTCGCCGCGAGCTCCTCGGCCGAGGGCTTCACGGCCCCCCGACGCAGCAGGCGCACCCGCGGTCGTGCCCCGCACACACAGGGCAGGCCACTCGGGCAGGTGCAACCGCCCGTCGCCGCCTCGACGAAGCGGCTCTTCACCAGGCGGTCCTCACCGGAGTGATAGGAGATCACCACGCAGCGCCCGCCCGGCACGAGCAGATCGATCGCCGCATCAAGGGCTCGCCGCAGCACCTCGAGCTCGTCGTTCACCTCGATGCGGATCGCCTGGAAGGTGCGCTTCGCCGGATGTCCCCCGTGCCGACGGGCGGCAGCGGGGATCGCGCTGCGCACCACCTCAGCGAGCTGGCCCGTGGTGGCGAGGGGGCGAGCGGCGACGATGGCCGCCGCGATCCGCCGGGCGTAGCGCTCGTCGCCGTAGACCCACAGGATCTGCGCCAGATGATCCTCGTCGTAGCCGTTGACCACATCGGCGGCGGTCAACCCCGTGCTTCGGTCCATCCGCATGTCGAGCGGCCCGTCGTGGCGGTAGCTGAAGCCACGCTCTGCCCGGTCGAGCTGCGGCGAGCTCACCCCGAGGTCGAACAGGACACCGACGACCGGGCCGATCCCCTCCTCGTCGACCACCCGACCGAGCGCGTCGAACCGTGCCTTGCGCAGGCGTGCTCTCGATCCGAACGGGGCGAGGGTGTGGGCGGCGGCGGCCAGCGCGTCGTCGTCCCGGTCGAGGCCCAGAACCTCGAGTCGGCTCTCCCCCTCGAGCAGCACCCTCGCGTGACCCCCTCCCCCGACGGTGCAGTCGACCACCCAGCCGGTCGGCACGGACGCGAACAGCGCGGCGACCTCCCGGACCATAACCGGCTCATGGGCGAAGTTGGTGGATTCCCCCGGCATGCGGTGTCCTTCCATGCCCACAGCCGTGGCCTCGGTGAACCTCAGTCGTCGCTCATCCGCAGCCCCCCGGCAGGCGGGCGCACGTCGGGATGTCTCCCCCGATCGAGCTGGATGGGAAGCGGGCGGAGTAGGGGCCTTCCATCTGCCGGCCGGGAGGCTGCGCATGAGCGATGGGCAACACGGTCTGGACGGGGTGGTTCGGATGGTCGTGAGCGGTCCTTCGGGTCGTCGCTGGCTGGCTCTCTCCTGTGGTGCTGTCGGTTCTCCGGTTGACATGGGGCCTCACAACCCGAGCGCACCGACGGCCTGGCTCAGGCTGTCGTCGCCACGGGCACTGACCTCGACCCAGCGGGCCGAGTCCCAGATCTCGATGCGGTCGATGGCGCCGATGACCACCGCGTCGCGGCCGAGCCCGGCGAAGTCACGCAGGCGCTGCGGGATGGTGATGCGCCCCTGAGAGTCGGGCCGCACCTCGTGTGCGTTCGCTGCGAAGGCGCGGAGGGCCTCCTGCGGGGCCAGCCCCTCTCGGATCTTCTCCTTGAGCCGGCTCGAGACCTCCTGGAAGCCGGCCTCGGTCCACAGACCCAGACAGCCATCGAGCTGCGAGAGGAAGCCCTTGTCAGCGAGATGACTGCGGAACGTCGAGGGCAGGACGATGCGGCCCTTGTCGTCGAGCGAGTGCTCAAACGTTCCGACGAACACGCTTCCTTCCCCGCTGCCCTCATCGTGGTCATGTCCCCCTCTGGGACTCCACTTCTCCCCACTGCGCCCCACTCTATGACACTGCCCCCCACCGGTCAACCGTCTGCGTCCACCGGCGTGGTGTACGAGCGGTGAGGTGAGGGGCTGAGGTCCCCCACTCGCGAAGACCACCGCATCA
>JBBFLY010000013.1:0-51754 GCA_037478855.1 Acidimicrobiales bacterium
CGTCCCCCCACCGTCCCCCCGTTCCTGTCAGCCAGATGGGCGTTTACCGACCTGCTGGATGACAGGTTCGTGGGGGTTGAAATCGAACAGACGTTCGATACACTCGGCTCGTGGCCTTCGGAAACCCTCCGCTGCCGTGGTCCGAGCTCGAGCGGCGCCTCTCCGACCGCCCTGACGGTCGCGGTCGCACCGGTGCTCACCGGTTCCCCGGTGACGGGAGCGACAGCCCTGCCTGGTCCCGGAAGCGACCTTCGTACGAGCCACCGCCGATCACCCGTCGGCGGGGCTCGGTTCCCTACGCCGAGCTGCACGCCCACTCGAACTTCAGCTTCCTCGATGGGGCCTCCCATCCGGAGGAGCTGGTGGAGGAGGCCGCCCGCCTGGGGCTCGAAGCGCTGGCGCTCACCGATCACGACGGCTTCTACGGGGTGGTCCGCTTCGCGGAGGCCGCCCGGGAGCTCGATCTGCCCACCGTCTTCGGGGCCGAGCTCACGCTCGGTCGCACGAGTGTGCCGGTGGGCGACCCCGATCCCGGCGTCGATCCCCGCCGCGGGCTTGTCGAGTCCCATCTCGTCGTGCTGGCTCGTGACCCGCGGGGTTACGCGCTGCTGGCCCGGGCGATCAGCGAAGCCCAGCTGCGCGGCGAGAAGGGGGCGCCGCGTGCCTCGCTCACCGAGCTGAGCCGACTCGGCGGCACGGCGGCGCCGCCCGCCGACCAGGGGCACTGGCTGGTGCTCACCGGGTGCCGCAAGGGCGCCGTACCCGCCGCGCTGGTGCAGCACGGCCCCTCAGCCGCCGCCACCGAGCTGGCCCGTCTCATCGACCTGTTCGGGCGTGAGCACGTGGCGGTCGAGCTGTGGCACCACGACGACCCCCTCGACTCCGCGCGCAACGACGCGCTCGCCGAGCTCGCCATCCGAGCCGGCGTCGAGCTGGTGGCCACCAACAACGTGCACTACGCCCAGATCTCCCGCCGGCGGTTGGCCACCGCGATGGCTGCGATCCGTGCCCGTCGCAGCCTCGACGAACTCGATGGATGGCTCCCGGCGGCGTCGAGCGCGCACCTGCGGTCAGGCGCGGAGCAGGCCCGACGCTTCGCCCGCTATCCCGGGGTGGTCGAGCGGGCTGCGGAGCTCGGTCTGGCCTGCGCGTTCGACCTGTCGCTGGTCGCGCCGGACCTGCCCCCGTTCCCGTGCCCCGACGGGCTCGACGAGATGGCGTATCTGCGCCGGCTCACCGAGCAGGGAGCACAGCGGCGCTACGGTCCGCGCGGCGCACCCGATGCCGCGAAAGCCTGGCGTCAGATCGACCATGAGCTCGACGTCATCGAGCAGCTGGGCTTCCCCGGCTACTTCCTCATCGTCTGGGACATCGTCGAGTTCTGTCGCCGGCACGACATCTACTGCCAGGGTCGTGGCTCGGCTGCCAACTCGGCGGTGTGCTATGCGCTCGGCATCACCAAGGCCGACGCGGTGTCGCTCGGCTTGCTGTTCGAGCGCTTCCTCTCGCCTGAGCGTGACGGCCCACCCGACATCGACATCGACATCGAGAGCGATCGTCGCGAAGAGGTCATCCAGTACGTCTACGAGCGCTACGGCCGTCACGACGCCGCCCAGGTGTGCAACGTCATCACCTACCGGGCCAGGTCCGCGGTGCGCGACATGGCCAAGGCACTCGGGTTCGCTCCGGGTCAGCAGGATGCCTGGGCGAAGCAGGTCGATCGCTGGGGGCCGGTGGAGGCCATCGCCGCCCGAGCCGATCACGACGTACCCGCATCCGTGCTCGAGCTCGCCGCCCAGATCCAGGACTTCCCCCGCCACCTCGGCATCCACTCAGGTGGGATGGTCCTCTGCGACCGGCCGGTCATCGAGGTGTGCCCGGTCGAGTGGGGGCGCAGGGAGGGCCGCACCGTCCTGCAGTGGGACAAAGATGACTGCGCGACCGTGGGCCTGGTGAAGTTCGACCTGTTGGGTCTCGGCATGCTCTCGGCACTGCACGGAGCGGTGGATCTCATCCGCGAGGCGCACGGTGTCGAGATCGACCTGGCCACCATCCCCCAGGACGACGCGGTCTACGACATGTTGTGTGACGCCGACTCGGTGGGGGTGTTCCAGGTTGAGAGTCGGGCCCAGATGGCCACCCTGCCCCGCCTCAAGCCCCGCACCTTCTACGACCTCGTCGTCGAGGTGGCCCTCATCCGACCTGGGCCCATCCAGGGCGGTTCCGTGCACCCGTACATCCGTCGGCGCAACGGCAAGGAGCCGGTCACCTACCTGCATCCGCTGCTCGAGCCGTCGCTCGCCAAGACGCTCGGGGTCCCGCTGTTCCAGGAGCAGCTCATGCAGATGGCGATGGACGTCGCCGGCTTCACCCCCGGCGAAGCCGATCAGCTCCGTCAGGCCATGGGCTCCAAGCGAAGCCACCGGCGGATGGAGCGGTTGCGGGATCGTCTCTATGCGGGCATGGCCGAGCGTGGCATCACGGGCGAGGTGGCCGATCAGATCTACGCCAAGCTCGCCGCCTTCGCGAACTTCGGCTTCCCCGAGAGCCATTCGGTGTCGTTCGCGTATCTCGTCTACGCCAGCGCATGGATCAAGCGCTACTACCCGGCCGCGTTCTGCGCGGCGCTGCTCAATGCGCAACCCATGGGCTTCTACTCGCCCCACTCGCTGGTCCAGGACGCCCGCCGACACGGGGTGGAGGTGCGCACCCCGGATCTCAACGCGTCACAGGCCATGGCCAGCCTGGAGTGGCAGGGGCGACCCATCGAGCCGGTTGATCCGGCAGCCACGTTGCACCCGCACGCCCCGGAAGCACCGCAACCGGCGGTGCGTCTGGGGCTCGGGTCGGTGCGAACCGTCGGCGCCGATCTCGCGGCGCGGGTGGTGGCCGAGCGCGAAGCCAACGGTCCCTTCGCCTCCCCGGAAGATCTCAAGCGTCGTGTCCCAGGCCTGCGTCTCGACACCCTCGAAGCGCTGGCCACGGCCGGAGCGTTCCGCTGCTTCTCCGACCGCGTCGGTGAGGCGCTCGATCGCCGGCGGGCCCTGTGGAGCGCCGGCGCGCTGGCCCAGACGGGCGACGACCGCCTGTTCGGGATCGTCACCGGTACCGACGCGCCCACGTTGCCCGGCATGAGTGAGCAGGAGGAAGCCGCCGCCGATCTGTGGGCTACCGGGGTGGCTCCCAATGGGCATCCCACACGGTTCTTGCGTGCCGAGCTCGATCGGCTGGGCGTGGTTCCTGCTGCGGGTCTGCGCGACGTCGAGCCCGGATCCCGGGTTCTCGTCGGTGGGGTGGTCACCCACCGTCAGCGGCCGGCGACGGCCGCGGGCACCACGTTCATCAACCTCGAGGATGAGACGGGGCTGGTCAACGTGGTGTGCTCGAAGGGTTGCTGGACCCGCTACCGGCGGGTGGCGTGCAACTCCCCGGCTCTGCTGATCCGTGGTCGGGTCGAGGCAGCGGAGGGGGTGATCAACGTGATCGCCGACAAGCTGCAGCCCCTCCCGATGGGCGTCACGTCGTTGGTGTCGCGCGACTTCCGCTAGCACGCCCCGTACGTGGCGGCCGACGGTGACGAACCTCAGTCGGTGGCCAGGGACGAACCTCGGTTGCTGAGCCGGGTCGGGGCCCAGCCCCCACCAGCATCAAGGGCTCGGTGTGACGTCCAGCGTCGCTCCCACCTGCCACTAGCATGTCGCGCCTGTGTGGAGGTGAAGATGGTGCTCGGACTCGCCACGACCGACGCCGCCGTGAGCGTCGGCATCCTGGTCCTACGGCTCTCGGTGGGTGCCACCCTGATCGCCCACGGCTACAACCACATCTGGGGCGGCGGCAAGATCGACGGGACCGCGCGCTGGTTCACCAGCTTGGGGCTGAAGCCGGGCATCCTGCACGCCTGGCTCGCCAGCATCACCGAGCTGGTCTGCGGTGCGCTGCTCGTCGTCGGCTTCCTCAACCCCATCGGGGCGGCGGGTTGCGTGGGGGTCATGATCGTGGCGTGGATCACCAACCACCGCCCGAACGGCTTCTTCATCTTCCGCCCTGGTGAGGGCTACGAGTACGTGATGAACCTCGCGGCCGCCGGGCTGCTCCTCGGGGCGGTCGGGTCGGGCAGGTACGCGCTCGACTACCTCCTCGGCATCCACAACGACCTCGACGGATCGGTGGGCCTGGCCATCACCGCCGTCGCCGGCATCGGCGGCGCGCTGTCGCTGCTCGCCATCTTCTGGCGGCCAGAGCCGAAGGAGGTCACGGCGGGCTGATGGTCAAGGACGGCAAGGTCCCCGAGGACCTGCTCCGTTTCAACGCCTTCCTCGCCGAGCAGCAGGCGGCCGAGCGTCGTCAGCGCCGCATCGAGCGAGCGGAGCGGCGCAAGCGGGAGGCCGCCGACCGGGTCCGCCAGCTGGCATCGGATGCGCGGGCGACCCGCGAGCAGAAGGCTGAGGCAGAAGCGGCCTACCGGGAAGCGGTGGAGGCTTGGCGAACCGCGCTGAACGGCGATCCGCCGGCTGACGACGAGCCGGGCGACAGCGAGCGAGCCGGCAGTGAGCGAGCCGGCAGTGAGCGAGCCGACGGTGACCACCCTGGGGGCGAGAAGCTCGGTGAGAGTGAGCAGCTCGCTGGGGATGAGCAGCGCGGTGCCGACCTGGCGGGGGACGCACGGATGGGCGAGCCCGTCGTCAGCTGAGCGCCATGGAGCTGCCGGCCGAGCAGGTGCGGGTGCTGGGTTGCCTGATCGAGAAGGAGGCGACCACGCCGCAGTCCTATCCGCTCACCCTCAACGCGCTGCGCCTGGCGTGCAACCAGACCACCAGCCGCGAGCCTGTGATGGACCTCGATGATCGAACCGTCGAAGATGCGCTGCGCGCACTGCGGGAACAGGGGCTGGTGCGGGTCGTCTACAGCACATCGAACCGGGTACCCAAGTACCGCCACGTCCTCGACGAGGTCTGGCAGCTCGACCGGGGTGAGCTGGCCGTGCTGTCGGTGCTGGCGTTGCGCGGTCCCCAGACCGCCGGTGAGCTCAAGAGCCGCACTGACCGGCAGCACGCGTTTGCCGACCTAGCCGCGGTGGAGGCGGTGCTGGCTCGCCTCGCCGAGCGGGAGCCTGAGCCGCTGGTGGTACGGCTCGAGCGGCGCCCAGGCCAGAAGGAAGCCCGTTGGCGGGTGGCCTTCGCCGGGGCACCAGAGGGCTCAGCCGCGCCGGAGGGCTCAGCCGCACCAGAGGGCTCAGCCGCACCAGAGGGCTCAGCCGCGCCGGAGGGCTCAGCCGCGCCGGAGGGGTCAGCTGCACCGGTGGAACCGGGCCCAGCACCGCTGGAGCCGGTTGCAGCACCGCTGGAGGGACCAGCTTCAGTCGAGCTGGCTGCGGAGGTGGCCCAGCTGCGTGCTGAGGTCGCCGGACTGCGGGCGGAGCTCGAAGAGGTTCGTGCCGCCATCGAGGGCCTCCGGCCACCCACCGGCTGATCGCCCGACGCGGCGCCGGCGAGGCCGACTGGGGACCTCCACCCACGGGCCGGTCGATCAGTCGACCGGCGCCGGCCTCATCGCAGTGCCTGAGCCATCTCGCCGATCGACTGAGCGATCTCCAGATAGGCGGACGGGTCGGCCAACCCGGATGCCCGGTCGTTGACCTGCTCCGCCAGCAGCCGGAGCTGGGTCGCCACCGATTCGGCTTCGGAGCGGGTCACGCTGTCGCGGTCGCTGCGCAGCATCGGGATGATCTGGGTCGCCTGCATGGCCACCGCCGCCGCGCCCTCGTCGGCAGGGAGTCGGTCGTCGAGCACCGCTCTCGCGGTCTCCACGACGAAGCGCACACGGTCCGAGGGATGCATCCCCACAGCGTGGCACGCCGTTCCAGGATGCGCTGGGCGCAGCGGGGCCAGCGCCTGGCTGGTGCGCCGTGAACCGGGTGCAGCTCGTGGGGCGGGTGTCGTGCGTCGGCCGGGTCGGGTCAGGTGAGGTCGGGACCGGTCACCAGTCGGGCCGACCCACGGCTCAACGCTCGTAGGTGCCGGTCATGACGGCGGGCGGCGCGGCGCGGGGTGCGTTCTCGATCGCCGCCCTCGCCGTGGCCAGATCCTGGTTCTCGGTGACACCGGAGGGGGCCGCGAGCGCGTAGACGACGAAGTCGTAGACGTGCTGCTCGCCGGGAGGCGGGCACGGGCCCGTCCATCCGGTGGTGCCGGCCGAGGTCCGGGCCTGCACTGCTCCTGCCGGGATCGTTCCCTCCTCGATCGCGGTGGTCGTCGGCTCGATCCCCGCGAGCACCCAGTGCACGAAGTCGTCCGCATCGGGGTCGTTGACGACGATGGCCAGCTCCACCGTTCCGGCTGGGATTTGGGAGATCACCAGGGGCGGGGAGAGGTCGGCGCCGTCACAGGTGTAGCGCGCAGGGATCTCCTCCCCTGGTGCCCACGCGTCGGTGGTGAGCGCGAACACAGTCGCCAGGGTGGTGGAGGACCCGAGCGTCCCCACCGGTGCAGGCCGCCGGGGTGGCGCGGTGGCGTCCGGTGCCGGCGGCCGCAGCTCTCGACCGGACGAGCCGCAGCCGAGCGTGCCGGCAGCCGTCAGCGCAGCGGTGACGAGCACGGCGGCGCGGCGCAACCGCGTCGCTGACGTCGACAGTCGGGCAGGTGACATCGAGCGGCAAGGCTACGCGCCGCTGCGGGACTGCCGTGCCGGCGTGTCCTATGCTGGCGCGAACGGGCCTCGGGCCCTGCTGCTCGGATGGACGAAAGACCTCGCAACCTGCGGACCATGCTCTCGGAGGCGAAGGACACCTCCGAGTTGATGGTCGACCTCGCGTACGCCGCCCTCTACTTCGGCGATCCCGACATGGCCGAGGAGGTGCAAGGGCTCGAGCGGGAGATGAGCGCGCTCGTCCACGACATGCGGGAGGTCGCGATCCTGGCGGCCCGCAACCCCCGCGAGGCCGAGGCGATGGCCTCGGTCCTGCAGGTGATCTCCTCCATCGAGCGCATCGCCGGTGATGCGGTCGACATCGCTCGCATCGTGACGCACCGCCTGGGCATCCCCAGGGAGCTGGTGGCCGACCTGTCGTCCGCGGCCGAGGTCTCCCACCGGGTGCTGGTCCGCGAGGGCTCGCACATGGCGCACCGACCGCTCAGCGCGCTCGAGCTTCCCGTGGCCACCGGCATGCGGGTGATGGCCATCCGCCGGGGTCGCGCGTGGATCACCGACGTTGAAGGCGATGAGGTGCTGCTCCCTGGAGACGTGCTGTTCCTCGAGGGTCCACCCGCCGGCATCATCCGGGTGCGTGAGCTCGCCAACGCACCGTTCTGGGAGCCCCCCACCCCGCCGGAGGACGGCAGCCTCTCCGATCTCGACCGGGCGGTCGACGTGCTGGTGGAGATGAAGAACATCTCCGAGGTGGCGGTGGGGCTCGCCTACTCGGCGATCGTGTTCCGTGACCAGGGACTCGCCGCGGAGGTCCGTCATCTGGAGGATCGTCTCGACGAGATGAAGGACCGGCTCGAGGTGTGGGTTCTGCGCGCCGGTGCCGAGGCGATCGACCCGTCACCGCTGCGCGGCCTGCTGCACCTGTCCCAGGCGGCCGAGGACATGGGCGACGCGGCGCAGCAGATGGTGTGGATCATCGAGCAGGGCGAGGCCGTGCACCCCATCTTGAACCTGGCGCTCGGTGAAGCCGATGAGGTGGTGGTGCGGATGCCGGTCGCGGAGTGGTCCACCGCGGCAGGCGCGACGCTCTCCGAGCTGCAGCTCAGCACCGACCCGGGGTTCAACGTGCTCGCCGTGCGGCGCGGTGGGCGGTACCTGTACCGACCGCGGGGCAGCGTGCGGCTCCAACCCGACGACGAGCTCATCGCCTCAGGTCCGGATGAGGGTCGGGAGATCCTGGCGAACCTGCTCGGGTGGGAGCTCGTCGAGCGTGACGACGACACCGGCGAGTTCGATCTCGCGCCGTTGCGGGAGAAGGTGCCGGTGCGCACCTGGGACCCGGACCAGATCTGAACCCGCCGGCGCGGAACCTGACGAACCAGATCTGGGCCTGCGACCGTCGGCTCCGCTGGTCAGCCCGCAGCTTCGGCCGACGGCGGGGTTGAGCCCTCGGGGCCGTTTCGGCCACCACCGTTGAACAGCTCTGCGATCGACGCGATCGAACCGGCGATCCCTGACAGCTCGGTGGGCACGATGATCTTCGTCGCCCGCCCGTCCGCGATGCGCTCCAACGACTGCAGGTAGCGGATGGCGATCAGGTCGGGGGTGGGATCACCGTCGTGGATCGCGGCGTACACCGACCGGATCGCCGCCGCCTCGCCGTCTGCCACCACCTGCTGGCGGTACTGCTCGGCTTCCGCGACGGCGCGGATGGCCTGTGCCTGGCCTTCGGCTTCGAGGATCTGCCGTTGCTTGACCCCCTCGGCGGTGAGGATCGCCGCCTGCTTCTCACCCTCGGCGCGGGCGATGGCTGCCGCGCGGGCCCCGTCTGCCTCGGTCACCACGGCGCGCCGTGTGCGCTCGGCCTTCATCTGCTCGTGCATGGCGCCCATGACGTCCGGCGGGGGGTCGATGCGCTGGATCTCGACCCGCACCACCCGCACACCCCACTTGTCGGTGGCGTCATCGAGGATCTGGCGCAGCTCGGTGTTGATCTTCTCCCGAGAGGTGAGTGCCTGGTCGAGGTCCATGTCGCCGATCAGGTTCCGCAGGTTCGTCTGGGCCAGCTTGGTGACGGCGAGGATGAAGTTCGCCACGTTGTAGACGAGGCGGGTCGGGTCGGTGGGCTCGTAGTACACGACCGCGTCGACCGACACGACGACGTTGTCTTTGGTGATGACCTCCTGCGGGGGCACGTCGACGACCTGCTCGCGCATGTCGACTAGGCGCAGCTTCTGGACGATGGGATAGATGACGCGAAGCCCCGGGTCGACGGTCTCCTTGTACTTGCCGAGCTGCTCGACCAGGCCTCGTTGGTAGGGGCGGACGATCCGCACCCCCGCTGCCACGTAGAAGAAAAAGAAGACGACGAAGGTGGCGAGGACGCCTGCGATCGCGGTGGTCATCGGGGCTCCAGTCTCAGCTCAGCGGTTCGACCCTGGCACGGGTCCCACGCACCTCGCGCACGGTCACGTTGGTACCAGCGGTGACGGCTCGGCCATCGATGCTCTCGGCCCGCCACTCCTCGCTCCCCACCCGGATCAGGCCGAAGTCCCCCGCGGGGATGTCCTCGATGACCAGGGCACGCATGCCGACCAACCGCTGCGCGCCGACCCCGTGGGTGGGCGGGATCGCCCGGTCGAGCCGGCGCGCCAGCGGTCGCATCGCGGCGAAGACCGCCACCGACACGAAGGCGAACGCCAGGAGCTGCCAGGCCAGCCCGACCCCCACAAGCGCGAGCACCGCTGCGATGACCGCACCGAGCGCGAACGGGAGCAGGAAGAAGCCGGTGGTCGCGATCTCTCCCACCCCTGCCACGACAGCGACAGCTAGCCAGATCCAGCGCCAGAGATCGGGATCGTCCATCGCCCCCCTCCGCCTGTGGTGATCGTTGCCAGGCGGGCTGCGACCAGGGTACCGAAGGGGCTGACAGCGGCGGTGGGATTCGCCGCTAGCGTTGGCGCGGTGAGCGACCGCTCCGAGCCCCTCTGCCTGTTGACCGTACACGCCCATCCCGACGACGAGGCGTCGAAGGGTGCGTCCACGGTCGCCCGGTACAAGGCCGAAGGGGTGCGCACGGTGCTCGTCACCTGCACCGGTGGTGAGGAGGGCGACATCCTGAACCCGGCCATGGACACCCCGGAGGTGCGCGAGCGGCTGGCGCAGGTGCGTCGCGACGAGCTCGAGCTGGCGGCCAGGATCATCGGCTACGACGAGGTGGTGCTCCTCGGCTACCGCGATTCGGGCATGCCCGGCTCCGAGGCGAACCAGCGACCGGAGGCGTTCGCCAACGCCGACCTCGACGAGGCGGTTGGTCGTCTGGTGGAGGTGATCCGACGGGAGCGGCCACAGGTGATCATCACGTACGCCGACGACCAGGAGGGCTATCCCCATCCTGATCACCTGATGGTGCATGCGATCTCGGTGCCTGCGTTCGAGCGCGCCGGTGACCCCAACTGGAGGCCGGAGCTGGGTGCCCCGTGGCAACCGTCGAAGCTCTACTACACGGTGTGGTCCCGCGAGCGGATCATCGCCACCCACCAGAAGATGCTTGAGCTGGGTCTGGAGTCGCCGTTCGACGAGAGATGGTTCGAGCGACCGTCCCACGACGATCGCATCACCACTCGGGTACCCATCGGTGACTGGTTCGACGTGCGGCTCGAGGCGCTGCTCGCCCATGCCACCCAGGTCGATCCCCACTCGCCGTTCTGGTTCGGGCTGCCGAGGGAGGTGGCCCGGACGGTGCACCCGTTCGACGACTACATCCTCGCCCGCAGCCTGGTCGACGCGCCCGTGCCCGAGTCCGACCTGTTCGCCGGCATCCGCTGAGCGGCTCTCGGGCCGGGGTCCGGGGTCGTGTCGGTGGCCCCGGACGGGGAAGACCCGGGCCGGTCAGAGGCTCCCCGAGTTGGTATCCCGGGGCAGGACGGTCAGCTCGAGCCTGGCGGTGGGGTCGAGGAGATCCCGCACCTCGAGGGTCGTCGGCTCCGCTCCCAGGACGACCGTGGTGGTCTCACCGGGGAGCATGATGCCCGTGTCGAACGTCTCGCCGGCCTGGAGGCGGCGCTCGCCCGGGCCCAGGTTGCGGATCTCGATCACGCTGCCCGCCGGCACCTCGCAGGAGGTCGTGACGGTCTGCAGGACGCAGTCCAGGCCCTGCGGTGAGGCCACGATGACAGCCACCGGTGTGAAGTCGATGGTGGGGATGGTCGGCTCGCGGGTCGCGCCGCCGCTGCAGGCCAGCGCCGGCAGCGACAGCACGACCACGAGCACGGCTATGGCCGGACGGGCGTGCACGGTGGCAGTCTCGCACCACCCGCGCGTCAGAGGAGTCAGGCCCTGGCCATCAGGTTGTTGAGGCGCTCGCTCGCCTCGATGCACTCCTCGACCAGTTCGAAGATGACGTCTTTGACCTTGCGGGGCTTGTTCAGCCGACCGACGATCTGGCCGACGGGGTTGAACCCGACGGCCTGTGCCTTGTCGGCGTAGCGGTGATGGCGGGCCACCGCGTCGCCGGTGACCATGAACTGCAGCGGCATGCCGAGCGGGTCAGGTGTGTCGTCGCGCTCCCACGCCTCGGTCCAGTCGTTGCGCAGCATCCGGCAGGGCTTGCCGGTGAACGACCGTGATCGGACGGTGTCCTTGCTGGTCGCCGCGAAGTAGGCCTGCATCTGCGCGGGAGGCACGTCTGCCTCTTCGACGGTGAGCCACAGCGAGCCGGTCCAGACGCCCTGGGCGCCCATGGCCAGTGCGGCCGCCATCTGACGACCGGTGCCGATCCCGCCCGCGGCGAGCACCGGTGTGGGGCTGACCTCGTCGATCACCTCGGGCCAGAGCACCATCGAGCCGATCTCGCCGGTGTGGCCGCCGCCTTCGGTGCCTTGGGCGATCACGATGTCGACGCCGGCAGCCTTGTGGCGCGACGCCTGAGAGGCGGAGCCACAGAGAGCAGCGACCAGGCGCCCGTGGTCGTGGATCTCCTGGATGACCTCCGGCGGTGGTGTGCCGAGGGCGTTGGCGATCAGGCGCACCTTCTCGTGCTGCATGGCGACCTCGATCAGGGGGGTCGCCGTGGCGAGCGTCCAGCCGAGCAGGCTGGGTGGCTCGACATCGTCGGGCAGCTCGGGCACGCCGTGGTCGGCGAGCAGCTTCGCGGCGAACTGGCGGTGCTCCTCGGGGATCATCGCCTCGAGATCCTTCTGGAGCTTGGCGGCATCCAGCTCGCCCATCCCCTCGTACTTGCCGGGGATCACGACATCGACGCCGTAGGGCTTGTCGGTGTGCTCGTCGATCCACTGCAGCTCGACCTCGAGCTGCTCGGCGGTGAAGCCCACCGCGCCGAGCACGCCGAACCCGCCCGCGTTGCTCACCGCCGCTACCACGTCACGGCAGTGGGTGAAGGCGAAGATCGGGAACTCGATGCCGAAGCGATCGCAGAGCTCGGTACGCATGGATGGCTCCTTTGCTGTCGTTGGGAAGGCGTTCAGGTGGGGGACGGGTCAGGGGTGAGGGCGAACAGCAGGCGCAGCCCGGCGAGGGCGAGCTCGTCGGGCACCGCGTCGGGGTCGACCCGGCGTTGCATGTCGAGGCCGAACAGGAGTGCGAGGACGAGCACGGCCAGTTCGTCGCCCGGCAGGGGTAGCGGGCGGTCGGCGTCGTCAGCCCAACTCTGCCAGGACGCGCCCATGAGGTCGCGGGCCCGGGCGAAGCGGTTCGCGAGCAGCTCACGGCTGTCGGGGTGGCGGGCCGCGTGCAGCCAGAGCTCATGCTCGAGGAGCATCCAGGGATCGTCGCCGGCCTCGGCGTGCGCGGCGAAGGTCTGCCAGAGGGCCTCCAGGCGGGCGTCGAGATCGGTGGCGTCAGCGAGCGCTCCGCGGGTGTCACGGCCGACCTCACGTGAGGTCTCGTCGAGCAGTGCGAGCAGCAGGCCGGCTTTGCCACCGAAGTGGGCGTAGATGGCGCCGGTGGTGCGGTCTGCCGCCTCCGCGATGGCTTCGAGCGAGACCGCGTGGACGCCCTTGGCGGCGAACAGCTCAGCGGCCGCGTCGAGGAGCCGGCGTCTCGTCTCCGCTTTGCGCTCCTCCTGCGTCGCCATATATATGAAATCCTATATAAATAGGACCGATGATGTAAAGGGGATCGGAGGGCGCGGGCGCTGAGGGCCCGGAGGCAGCAGGGTCCGGGCCGGCGGCTCGGCAGCTGTGGGCGTTGATGATGTGCCGCTGCCGAACGCCAGCATGCCGTCGACGGTCCGGCCGGCGGCTCGGCAGGTGTTGACGTTGATGGCGGTGGGCCGATCTGGCCGCCCGGGGTCCTGCCGCTAACGTCGAGTCGTGCCCGAGGTGGAGCAGTGGGGGTCCGACCGGCTCGGCGAGCTGACCGGCCTGGTGGATCGGGCGCTCCCACAGGAGCGGCTCAGCGCGGATGAGCTGCTCGCCTGCTGCTGGGAGGACCCCGGCATCGTGCTGGGCACACCCGACGGACGGGCCGCGGTCAGTGCGGTGATCCGCTCGTTCGGTGACGTGCGGATCGGTTGGGTCAAGCTGGTGGTGGTCGCCCCCGAGTTCCAAGGGCAGGGCCTCGGCGACGCGCTGCTCGCAGCGGCCGAGAGCTGGGCGTTCGACCATGGCGCGGCGGAGGTGCAGCTCGGTGGGTCAGCGCCGTTCTACCTGTGGCCGGCGGTCGACGTGGAGATGCTCGGGATGCTCTGTCTCGCCGAGTCCCGGGGCTTCGAGCCCAGCGGTTCCGAGCTCAACATGGCACTGTCCACTGAGTTCCGGGCCCGCCCGCCCGAGGGGGTGACCCTCCGACGGGTGCTCGACGACCACGACCGTGACCTCGTGCAAGGGTTCGTGTCCGCCCACTGGCCCTGGTGGCGACCGGAGCTCGATCGCGGCATCGAGCAGGGCGGCTGCCACGCCGCCTTCACCGCCGACGGCGACGAGGTCGTCGGCTTCGCATGTCACTCGGTCAACCGGGCCGGCTGGATCGGGCCGATGGGCACCGACCCGCAACGGCGTGGCCACGGGCTCGGACACGCCCTCCTCGGTGAGCTCTGCCAGGACCTGATGGTGGCGAACCTGCCGCGAGCGGAGGTGTCGTGGGTTGGACCGGTGCGCTTCTACGCCAAAGCCGGTGCGGTCGTGTCGCGCTCGTTCCGATCGTTCCGCAAGCGCCGCTGAGCCACCGCCAGCGCAGCGTTACGACAGGGTTGCGACCGCGCTGGGGTGCGCGGTGGGCTCAGCTGCCCGATCGCTGCAGGTCGCGCAGCTCGCGGAAGCCGATGAGCTTCACCCCGGAGCGCTCGACCATGGCCCGCAGGGCGGTGTCGTGGGTGATGAGGTGGTGGTCGTCGACCCGGTTGGCCCAGTCGGGGGCGAGGGCGCGCAGCTCCGGGGTGTCCGCGGCCGGGTGCACGTACACCTCGGTGACCCCGGGGCGCAGGTCGAACAGCGACTTCTCAATCACCCGACGGCTGCCGACGCCGTTCGGCACCACGATGAGGTGATCGGGGAAGACCACACCCTCCTCGGCTGCGAGACGTCGGAAGGGGAAGCCCACCACCCGCTCGCTGGACGCGCCGGAGAGGCGCAGCGGAAGCCGGAACTCGACCGCCAGCTCGAGGTAGATGTCGAAGAACTCCGGCTTGAGCTGCAGCGTGCCCATGTGGGAGTCGAGGTGGCTGACGTCGAAGCCCCACAGGATCGCTCGCTCGATCTGGGCCCGGCACTCGCGGCGGACCTCGTCCAGATCCGCGTGATCCCACACGTCCTGCACGGTCCGGGGGAAGCCGCCATCACCGTCGAGCAGCGACGGAGCCTGGGTGATCGGCCCCCAGCGGTACAGGTCGTACTCGGCGTTGAGCGTGAGGTGCACCCCGACGTCCTCACCGAGGTATCTCGCCGCGGCCTCACGAGCCCAGGGGCAGGGCACCATCAGCGACGCGCTGGTGGCGAGGCCCTGGCGGAGCGCCTCGTAGACAGCGGTGTTGGCGGCGTGGCAGACGCCGAGGTCGTCGCAGTTGATGATCAGCAGCCGGTCGTCAGGTGAGTACCCGAGGCGTTCGGCGAGCGTGGTCACGGTCGGAACGCTAGCGCCGTCACCGTGCGGGCACGCCGGGACCGCCGCACGCGCCCCACAGCCCGGCACCACGTTCGCGTGCCCGCGCGGCAGCCGACACCAGCTCGTCGGTGTGGCGCACGTTCGGAGGGATGGTGAGCGCGGCGGCGTAGCCCTGCGCGACCAGCTCCCGGTTGACGAAGACCCCGTCGGCGGCTCGCCACACGTACGCCAGGAGCCGGCCGTAGGCGTCGCGCTCTTCGACGTCGCGCTCGAGTCGCACCACGGTGCCCGTGGGCAGCACGGCCCGGGTGAACGCACTGGCCTCCCGGCCGAAGCACTCCACGGGCTTGGACGGGTGCTTGGTCTCGGGGGTGTCGACGCCGATGAGACGCACGTGCTCGTCGACCCGCCCCATCCGGACCACGACCGTGTCACCGTCGACCACCTCGACCACGGTCGGCTCGCGGGTCTCCCGGGGTACGGTCGCGGAACGGCTCTCGTGGCGGCAGGCGCTGGCGAGGGCCGCCACGAGCAGGGCGGCGGCGACGGTGATGGCGATGGTCGCCCGGGGGCGCGGTGAGGGTGCGGGCATCGGGGTCTCCTGGCGGGACGGGATGGCAGCGGACGGCTTGTGCCGTCGAAGCCGGCCGCACCGGAGGCGCCCGGTGGTGAAGCGCTGGCGGATCGGAACGATCCGCCAGCGCGATCAGCCGCTCACGATCAGCCCGGTGCGAGCGTCGTGAGCCGACGCGGGACCGATCAGATGCGCTCGATGATGGTGCCGGTGCCGAGTCCGCCGCCGCAGCACATGGTGATCAGCGCCGTGCTCTTGTCGGCCCGTTGCAGCTCGTGCACCGCCTTGGTCATCAGGATGGCGCCGGATCCGCCGAGCGGGTGGCCGAGCGCGATCGCCCCCCCGTTGGGGTTCACGGTCTCCATGTCGGGGTGAAGCTCCCGCTCCCAGGCCAGCACCACGGAGGCGAAAGCCTCATTGATCTCCACCACGTCGATGTCGGACATCTGCATGCCGTTGCGCTTCAGCAGGTGGTGCGTGGCGTCGATCGGCCCGGTGAGCATCAGCACCGGGTCGACACCGACCAGGCAGGTGTCGACGACCCGTGCGAGGGGCTTGAGTCCGAGGGCGTCGGCCTTCTCGCGGGTCATGAGCAGCACCGCGCCGGCGCCGTCGGAGATCTGCGACGAGCTGGCGGCGGTGTGCACACCGTTCTCCCGGGCGACCGGCTTCAACCCGGCGATGCCTTCGAGGGTGGTCTCGCGCAGGCCTTCGTCGCGCTCGACCCGATGGGTCGTACCGGTGGGCTTGCCCTCGTCGTCGAGGTCCGGAGCGTCGATGGGCACGATCTGCGTGCCGAAGCGATCCTCCGCCCAGGCCTGGGCGGCGAGCGCCTGGGAGCGGACCCCGAGTTCGTCACAGTCGCGGCGGGTGATCCCCCACTTGTCGGCGATCCGCTCGGCGGCTTCGAACTGGGAGGTGAACTCGTAGCGGTCGAAGTAGCTCTTCGGGATGGCCTTGCCGAGGTCGAGCCCCCGGGCGAGGCTCGAGCCCATCGGGACCCGGCTCATGATCTCGACCCCGCAGGCCACGGCGACGTCGACCACACCTGAGCTCACCAGGCTGGTGGCCAGGTTGGTGGCCTGCTGGGAGGAGCCGCACTGGCTGTCGACCGTCGTGGCTGGAGCGCTCACCGGTAGGCCGGCGGTGAGCCACGCGGTGCGGGCGACGTTGAACGCCTGCATGCCCACCTGGCTGACGCAGCCGCCGACGACCTGGCCGACTTCAGCCGGGTCGATGCCCGACCGGCTGATCAGCTCGGACAGCACCGCCGCGAGGAGATCGGCCGAGTGCATGGTGGACAGCCCTCCACCCCTGCGGCCGATGGGGGAGCGGACGGCTTCGACGATCACGACTTCGCTCATAGGTGCAGCCTAGTAACGCTCCCGTCAGAGGAGCCAACGATCCCTGACGATGACGTCAGGAAGCTTCTCGGATGTCAGGCAGCTTCGCGGCCGTGACCAGAGGGTCGCCCGCGGGTACCGCCCGCCGGGTTGGCGCGCCGAGCCGCTGCGAGTGCCTCGCGGGCCTGCGCGATGCCACGCCTGCCGATCTCGCGGGTGGTGGAGCTGAGCTGCCACGGACGGGCCCGTCCCGGCCGGGTCGGGGTCGCGGCCCGGGCATCCGCCGTGGCCAGGAGTCGCAGCTGGGCATCCATGGCTCCATCATGACGGGGAGGTGGGACAGGAATGCAGGGCCGAAGGCCCCTCCTCTGGCGCTGCACACGGTCTGCACACGGGACTGCATCGCAGGCTGGGCACACCCGCGGGCGGCCCATGCGCTCAGCGCGGAGCGCCGGGAGCGACCAGAGGCCAGGGGCGCTCGCGCTCGACGACGTGGGCCAGATCGAGGATCAGGGCGTCCTCGTGGTGCCGGCCCATGATCTGCATGCCCACCGGTAGCCCGTCCACCAGACCCACGGGCACCGAGACGCTGGGGTTCCCGTAGATGTTGGCCGGGATGGTCAGCGCGCCGTTGTTCTCCGGTCCGACCTTCACCTCACCGACCCGGGTGTTCAGGGTCACGTGCGCCGGGTAGGCGACGTCGGGGTTGGTGGCGCAGATGACGAAGTCGACCTGTTCGAAGACCCGAGCCATCGACTCGAAGGCCCGCATCCGGTTCTCTTCGCAGCGGGCTGCCATCTTCAGGTCGAAATGCTCGCTGGCCATCTGCAGCCCGAACGACATCTCCATCGTCAGGTCGTCCTTGCACGCCGGCCAGCGATCGCCGAGGTCGACGAAGAGGGTCGCCAGGTTCGCCATCGCCCACTCGAAGCCCAGCTCCGGCACCTCGATCCGGACGTCGTCGACGATGCGCAGCCCTGCGGCCGCGGCGAGCTGCTCAGCGGCCTCGCGCACCAGCTCCGCCACCTCCGGTCGCACGACGGCTTTGCCCAGGTCGGGCACGATCGCCACCCGCTTGCCTGACAGGTCGTAGGAGCCCAGGTTCGCCTCCCAACCTTCGACCCGCGGGAGGCTGTAGGGATCTCTCGGGTCGTGGCCGTTGGTGACGTCGTACCAGCGGCAGACGTCGCGCACCGAGCGGGCGAGGCAACCGAGCAGCACCGTCATCGGGCCGGCCATCATGCGGGGGCCGCGGGGGATGCGTCCGATGGTGCCCTTCATCCCCACCAGCCCGTTGAACCCGGCGGGGATGCGGATCGAGCCGCCGCCGTCGCCGCCCGTGGCGAGGGTGACCAGGCCACCCGCCACCGCCGAGGCGCTACCTCCCGACGAGCCGCCCGCGGTGCGGGTCGGGTCCCAGCCGTTGCCGGTGATGCCGTTGAGCTTGGTGACGCTGACGTTGAGGCCGCCGAACTCGCTCGCGGTGGTGAGTCCCACCGGCACGCACCCGCCGTGCTCGAACGCCCGGCGCACCATGGTGCTGGTCCAGCCGGCCTTGCGGTCCCGGAACACCAGCGAGGCCTCGGTGTCGGGCCAGCCCTCCACCTGGTCGAGCTCCTTGATACCGATCGGCACGCCACCGAAGGGCAGGGAGACGTCCGCTGATCGCGCCGCCTCGAGGGCGCGCTCGGGGTCCAGGAAGGAGAACGCGTTCAGCTCGCTGCGCTCGATGGCGGCCAAGGTGGCCTCGATCTCCTCGACGGGTGAGCGCTCGCCGCGTCGGAACGCCTCGACCAGCGAGCAGGTGTCTCCGAGCCAGGGGGTGTCAGCCATGGCCCGAGTGTGCCACGAAAGCGAGCAGCGCTCACTTTCTGGGCGGGGCGCGCCCGACGCTCCCGTAGCATCACCGGCGATGGACGCCCGTGAATGGCTCGGCCTGCAACCCACCCACAACCCGATGCGCTGGTACCTGCCCGTCGTGCCGGGGATCTCCGCCGGCGGCTCGTTCCTGTTCGGAGGCTGCGGGCTCGGCGCAGCGATCGAGGCCATGGAGGGCAGCACCGGCCGGCCGGTGATCTGGGCTACCGCGCAGTACCTCTCCTTCGCCCGCCCCCCTGACGTGATGGACATCGACGTCACCATCGCCTCGAACGGGCGGTACACCACCCAGGCCCGGGCGGTGGGTCACGTGGGCGACACCGAGATCCTCACAGTGAACGCCGCGCTCGGATCTCGCCCGTTCCCCGAGCAGGGCCAGTGGGTCGAGCGACCCGAGGTGCCACCCCCCGACCGCTGTGAGCGTCGCGAACCACGCCGGGTGGTCTCGGAGTCGATCATGATGCGCCTCGACCAGCGCTGGGCGCTGCGGGAGGGGCGCAGGGGTCGCACCGCGGTGTGGACCCGCATGCCCGACCTCCTCGGGGTCTCCGCCTCGTCGCTCGCGGTGCTCGGCGACTACGTGCCCCTCGGGCTCGGCGAGCTGGTGGAGGCCGATATCACGAGCAACAGCCTCGACAACACGCTGCGTGTGGCCAACGTGGTCGACACCGAGTGGGTGCTCGTCGACATCCGCATCGACCTCATCAACCACGGGTTCGGTCACGGCACCGTGTACCTGTGGGCCGAGGACGGCACGCTCATGGCCACCGCCAGCCAATCGGCGATCATCCGGCTCTGGAAGGGCGACTGACGCCGGACGGGGTAGGTTGCCCACCCGCGGTCGACAGAGGGGACAGGGGGATGCGATGAGCCGGTACGGGATGACGATCCCGTTCGACAAGGTGCCGCTGCACGAGCAACGGGACTGGATCGTCGAGCTCGCGGATCTGGGCTACACCGACGTCTGGTCGGCCGAGGCCGACGGGGCCGACGCCTTCACCCCGTTGGCGCTCGCGTCGGTGTGGGCGCCGTCGCTGCGGCTCGGCACGGCCATCGTCCCGGCGTTCACCCGCGGGCCCGCCTGCCTGGCGCAGTCGGTCGGCTCGCTCGCCCAGGCGGCACCCGGCCGGTTCGTGCTCGGCATCGGCACGTCCTCGGACGTGATCGTGCAGCGCTGGAACGGCATCCCCTTCGAGGAGCCCTACAAGCGGGTGCGTGACCTGGTGCGCTTCCTGCGCGTCGCGCTGACGGGCGAGAAGGTGAAGCAGGACTACGAGACCTTCTCGGTGAACGGCTTCCGGTTGGGCGTGGTGCCCGAGCAGCCGGTGCCGATCCTGCTCGCCGCGCTCCGTGAGGGGATGTTGAAGCTCGCCGGTCGCGAGGCCGACGGCGCGATCATCAACTGGCTCTCGGCCGACGACGTGGCTCGGGTGGCGCCCATCGTGCGCCAGTACGGGCCGAACGCGGATGGCACGGAGAAGGAGATCGTTGCCCGCATCTTCGTGGCGCCGGGGGTCGACGCCGAGACCGCACGGGGGTTCGGGAGGTTCGCCATCGCGGCCTACCTGAACGTGCCGGTCTACGCGAAGTTCCACGAGTGGCTCGGCCGGGGTGACCAGCTCGCGGGCATGTGGGCGAAGTGGGCGGAGGGTGACCGCAAGGCGGCGCTGGAGCAGATCCCCGATGCGGTCGTCGACGAGCTGATCGTCCACGGGCCGCCTGAGGCGTGCCGCGAGCACGTGGAGCGCTACGTGGCCAACGGGGTGACCACCCCGGTGCTCGCCATCCTGCCGTTCCCCGGCGTCGACCAGCGGCAGGCGATGCGCGACCTCGCGCCGCGCTGAGGGGCCGCTCGCAGCTCCCGGGGCGGCGCGCACGGCCGGCCTGCCGGCGGACCGATCAGGCCTCGCCGCGGTCGGGCATCCAGTTGCCGTGGAAGCCGAACGGCACCCGTCGGGGGATGTGCACCCTCGCCACGGGCTCTTCGTCGAGGGCCCGTGCGTCGAGGATGACCAGGTCGCTCGTGTCGTTCCGTCGGTCGTACACGAAGGTGAGCAGCCAGCCGTCGTCCTCGGCCGAGCCCTCGGGATCCGCAGCGAAGACCGCCTCGCCTGACTCGGCATGCTCCCCGAAGTCGTGCACGGTCGTGCGTCCGCTGCGCAGGTCGTACTTGACCACGCCGTTGAACCGCACGGTGTCGGTCTCCCAGTTCGCCGAGGCGGCCAGGTAGCCGTAGCGGTTCGGCATCCCCGAACGGTGCATGTTGAGCCGGGGGAACTCGCCGGCCCGGTCGTCGAGCTGCTCGTCGGTGACCACGCCACGGTCCAGGTCCACCGTCCAGCGGTGCAGCACGGGATGAGCGGGTTCGTCGAGCTGCTCGTCCCCGAACGCGATGGGCAGCCGTGGGGCGCGACAGCCGTCGACGGTCACGACCGTGCCGTCGTCCCAGGCGTTGAGGAAGTGGAACACGTAGCAGGGTTCGATCTCGAACCAGCGGATCTCGTCGCCACTGGTCGCCTCCCGAGGGAGGATGCCGATGCGTGCACCGTTGCTCGGCTCCCACCGGACGAAGGGCCCGCCGCTCGTCATCGCGCTCAGGTCGAACACCGCCGGCAAGTCGAAGAACACGGCGAAGCGCTCGGTCACGACGAAGTCGTGCATCATGACCGGCGCGGGCAGGTCGAGCTCGATGCTGCGCACGAGGCAGCCGGTCGCGTCGGCGACGTGGTAGCGGAGGAACGGCGGGACGGGGCTGTAGCCGAAGAACAGCAGCTCGCCCGTGAGCGGGTCCCACTTGGGGTGCGCGGTCATGGCGCCGACCAGGCGTCCGTCGAAGTCGAACTCGCCGATGGTGCGCAGGTCACGGGTGATCTCGGTGGGCGGGCACCCCTCCATCAGCGCGAGGTAGCGACCGGCGTGGCGGATCACGTTGGTGTTCGCGGTGTTCTTGAACAGGCCCACCTCGCTGGCCAGCTCAGGGTCGGGCATCACGAACTCGGAGAGGCCACCGAACAGGGCGCGGCCCGCCCGGCGCTCCGCGAGCAGGCCCCGGCTCTCCACGAACCGGTTGCGGTAGCGGGCGCGTCCTCCCGCCAGCTCCACCGCGTGGATCATCCCGTCACCGTCGAAGAGGTGGTAGCGGCCGAGCGGGGGGAAGGCGGGGTTCGGTCCGTTGCGCATGAACGCCCCGGCGAGCGCCTCGGGGATGGTGCCGGTGACGGGCAGCTCGCCGGTGTCGAGCTCGTCGCTGACGGGGGCGTAGTTGCCTCGCAGGAACGGGCTCAGCTGGGGTTCGGGCTGGCGGTCGAGCTCGAGCACGTGGGCCTCCGGTCGGGCGGGGTGACGGGGATGAACGTGACAGGGATGAACATTGTTTACCGGAAGCCGCGGCTTCTCGCATGGCGCTGTCGCTCGCGTGGCACCGGCCCGGCGCAACCAAGCGCGAACGGGCCGGACCCAACCCGCCGCCGGGATCGGGGGCGGCGACCCTCAGGAGGGGCGCAGCATGGCGTCGAACGCTTCGACCACGCCGCTTTGGTGTCGGCGGGTCGCCAGCCCACCGACCTGCACGGTGGTGAACAGCAGCGAGACGATCAGCGCTTCGGCGCCGGCGGCGATCCGACGGGCGTCGACGTCGGCACGCACTTCGCCCCGGGCCTGTGCCTCGCGCAGCTCCCGCTCGAACTGCGCGGTGGCGGCCGCGAGCGCGGGGAGCTCGATCAGCCGAGCAACGACCTCTGGCTCCTGGCCAGCCAGCACCCGGCGGGCCAGCGGGTGGCGGTCGAGTCGGGAGAACAGCTCGACGATCCAAGCGGGGATGAACTGCCGGATCGGGGCACCGGCCACCGCGGCCCTCGACTCGGCGATGAGGCTGGTCGCGTCGGCGTCGACCGCGGCGACGAAGAACTCCTCCTTGTTCGAGAAGTACGCGTAGACGGCGGCTTGGGTGAGCCCGGCGGCCCGGGCGATCTCGGAGACCGAGGTAGCCCGGAAGCCTTTCGACCCGAAGTGGGCGATGGCCAGCTCGAGCAGCCGCCGCCGGGTGCGCTCTCCCTTCGTCTCGCCGTTCGTCTGGCCCTTCGCCGCGGCGTCGTCGGCCGACGGCTGACCGCCGAGCACCTCCGGAGTGCTCACTCGGGCGGCCTCAGCACGGCGTCGAAGATGGTGAGCACCCCGAGCTGCCGGCGCGTCTCGGTGGACGATCCGACCTGGGTGATGCTCATGAGGAGGCTGAGCACGATCGTCTCCGCTCCGCTCGCGAACAGGTCGGCGTCGATGTCGGCGCGGACCTCCCCCCGCTCCTGTGCAGCGCGGATGGCGTCGGAGATGTCACCGGTGAGCCGTCCGAGCACAGGCAGGTCGACGAGGCGCTCCAGCGCGTCGGGCTCCTGCCCGCTCAGGACACGCCGGACGAGTGGGTGGCGGTCCAGCCCACCCAGGAACATCACGAGCAGCATCGGCACCAGCTGGCGGGCGGGGGTGCCCTCGACCCTGGCCTCGGCCTCGGCGACGAGCGCCGACGCGTCGGCGTCGACCGCGGCGTCGAAGAGGGCCTCCTTGCTTGGGAAGTAGGCGTACGCCGCAGCCTGGGTCAGCCCGGCGGCCCGGGCGATCTCGGAGACCGAGGTGGCCCGGTAGCCCCGTTCGCCGAAGCGCTCGATGGCGATCGCGAGCAAGCGGCGCCGCGTGCGCTCGCCCTTGGTCTCCGGAGCGCGCTCGGCCGGAGCCGGCACCTCCGTGTCCACGGCCCCCCGGTCGCTCACCGCGCCCACCACCGTCGCCAACGCTCCTCCACGGGTCGATCCTAAGTCAATGAATCGATGGATCTGCTCGGTTCCTTGAATCAATAGAGTTATAAGACCTATTGCCCTAGAGATTCGGCTTAGGTGACACTTGTCTCATGGCCCTCACGGAAGCGTTCTCCACCGGCTTCGCAACCCCCGGATCCCTGGACTGGGAGCTCGCCGGGGTGCAGTGGAGAGTCGACCGGGCCCGCCGGAACCCGTGGTTCGACGGCGACCCGCTCGACCCGCAGCTTCGGGACGCGCTGGCCGCCATCGTGGCGCCCCGGCCCGCAGGCCACGGCGCCCGGCTCGCGGCCAGGTCACGGTGTCAGGGCCGTCGGAATCGGTGGCGAGAGGACGTGCTCCCCGCTTCGTGAAGCGCGGGCTGCACAGGTGTTCAGGTGCCGGGCGCTCGTTTGAGGGGCGGGCGCCCGGCACCCGAACGTCCTAGCCGGCCCCGCAGCGGTGACCGACCCGGCAGACCCCGGCGATCGGCCCGGGACACGCGAGCAGGCTGACTCCGGAGCGGTCCGTCACCCGGCCGGCTACTCGGCGAGGCCCACGGGCGCTCCGTCCACGATCTGGTCCAGGTACTCCGACCAGCCGTAGCCCACCCGACCGTCATCGAGTCTCCACTCGGTGAGGCCTTCGGAGATCCGCGTCACCCGGCCGTCGCGCCGGTTCCGGAGCGGGATCAGGTTCAGCACCCGCCCGGTGACCCTCCACTGCTTCGCCTCGGCCCCGCTCCCGGCCCCGAGGACCACCTGGATCGTGCGGTGGTGCCGGTCCTCGCCCTCCCAACCGGTGCTGATCCGTACGTCGTCGAGGACCGTGATCCGCTCGCCGTCCCAGACGAACCCGCCCCGGGTCCCCTCGCCGTCACGGCGGGCGATCCGCGAGCCCATGAACCCGAGGTCGGCGCCGAAGTTGGCGGTCAGCCACCGGTAGTACCAGGGTGCCTGCCAGGAGCGCGGCCCCCAGGAGTGGTCCCGCAACCCGAAGCCGTCGAGTCGCCACTCGAGCGAACCGAGCCGACAGGTCCCGTGCGCGGAGACGAGCTGCTCGTAGTGGCCGCGAGCGAACTCCTCGCCCGGTCGCTCGTGCGGTTCCTCCGGTTCGCCGCCGAACGGGTCGCTGACCCGACGGAAGGTGAGTGCCACCTCGCAGTTGGCGTAGGGGTTCTCGCTGAACGCCCGGCGGGGATCGGCCATCGCCAACGGCTCGTCGAGCAGCACCACCTTCCCGGCGTACGACACGGAGAGCTCCTCGAAGGGCTCGACCACCTCGAAGCGCATGCCCGCGGCGTCGAAGGCGTCGTTCGTGCGCACCTCCGGCCGCTGGAACATGAAGGCCACCCGCCCATCGGGCAGGTACAGGCAGACGGTCATCTCCCCGCGACCCTCGTTCGGTCGGTTCCCCAGCCGGAAGAAGCCCCCGAGCCGTTCCTGGGGGTCGTAGACGTTGAAGTACATGCTCTCGTTGAAGTTCGGCTCCGGGCCGAGCTCGTGCAGGTACTCGTCGCGGGGCTCGAGGCGGACTCGCATGGGGTCACCCTATTGCTACGGTGGGTGATCTGGCGGTCCGGATGAGCGGACCACCCGCCAGACAGCTCGGAACCATCGAGGGGGGCCTGGTGTCACAAACGAGTGGTGGGACCCGTCGCGCGATCGTCGCACTGGTCGTGCTCAGCACGCTCGTGGCGCTGGTCGGACTCGCGCCCACCCCCGACGTGGGGGCGGTCTCGCCGCCCTTCGAGGCTCACGGCAGCGTCAACCAGGTGTGGGTGATCGACCTCGCCCCGGGCGTCGCCGTCGAGCTGCTCGACGCGGGGAACAACGTCGTCGCCGACGGCACCGCGGATGCACAGGGCGCGTTCCTGTTCCGCAACGTGCCCGCCGGAGCCGGCTATCGGGTGCGCCAGGCCGGTCAGCTCTCCGGTCCGCTGACGGTGCTGGAACCGACCGATCACCCCGACGACGCCTTCTACGACGCGATCACCATCCCGTTCGGCTACGGCTACGTCCCCACCCGCGACGGCACCTTGTTGAGCATCAACGTCACCCCGCCGCAGAACTACGACCCTGGCAAGACCTACCCGGTGCTGGTCGACTACTCGGGCTACGACCCGAGCCAGCCTGGACAGACGCCCCAGGAAGCGCTCGTGTTCACCTACCACGACTACGTCGTCGTGGGGGTCAACATGCGCGGCACCGGCTGCTCCGGCGGCGCGTTCGACTACTTCGAACCCCTGCAGGCACTCGACGGCTACGACGTCATCGAGGCTCTCGCCCGTCAGAGCTGGTCGAACGGGGACGTCGGCATGGTCGGCATCTCCTATCCCGGCATCAGCCAGCTCTTCGTCGCCGCCACCCAACCCCCGCACCTGCGCGCCATCACCCCGCTCTCGGTCATCGCCGACACCGTTCGCTCGACGCTGTACCCCGGCGGCATCCTCAACAGCGGCTTCGCGCTCAGCTGGGCCACCGACCGGGTCAACGCCGCCAAGCCGGCGGCTGCCGGCTGGGCCAAGACTCGGATCAACAACGGCGACACGATCTGCGCCAGAAACCAGAAGCTGCGCCTGCAGTCCGCTGACCTGCTCGCGCAGATCCAACCCGAGCGGTACTACGAGCCGCGCTTCGACGCCTTGGCGCCGCGAACGTTCGTCAACCGCATCCGGGTGCCCGTCTACCTGTCGGGCGCGTTCCAGGATGAGCAGACCGGTGGGCACTTCTCGACGATGGTTGACGAGTTCGATCCCTCGATCCCGCTGAAGGTCACGCTGACCAACGGCACGCACGTCGAGCCGCTCGGCCCCGAGCAGCTCACCAGGCTGCTGGAGTTCGTCGACTTCTACGTGGGTCGGCGGATCCCGAGGGTGAACCCCACCGTCCGGCTCGGCGCACCGTTGATCTACACCCAGCTCTTCGGCACGGCAGCGTCGCTGCCTCCGGACCGCTTCGCGGGCTACACCGACTACGCGGCAGCGCTCGCCGCGTACGAGGCGGAGCCCAAGGTGCGGATCCTGTGGGAGAACGGCGGCACCCCCGACAAGCCCGGTGTGCCGCTCGCGACCGCGGAGACCACCCACGCCGACTGGCCGGTTCCCGGTGCGGTCGCCACCGCGTGGTACCTCGACGCCGACGGTCGGCTGTCCCCCACGCCGCCGACCATCCCCGACGGCGAGCCTCGCGGCATCTCGGCCTACACCTACTCGCCGGCCGCGAAGCCCGACCACACCTTCAGCGGGTCGACGTCGGCGATCTGGAGGTACGACGCCGAGCTCGACTGGCGACCGCTGGCCGAGGGCACCGCCCGCAGCTTCGTGTCCAATCCGTTCACGGTCGACACTGCCGTCGCCGGCATGGGAAGCGTGGACCTGTGGCTGCGCTCGGAAGCCCCCGACACCGATCTCGAGGTGACCATCACCGAGGTTCGACCGGACGGCCAGGAGCGCTACGTGCAGAGCGGATGGCTTCGTTCCCGGGTGCGTGCCCTCGACGCCGCGAGGTCGACCGTGCTGGAGCCGTTCCACACCTTCCTCGAAGCCGATGCGGCACCGATGCCGGCTGGTCAGTTCGTACCGGTGCGCATCGCCCTGTTCCCCTTCGCGCACGTCTTCCGGGCCGGCTCGCGACTGCGCGTGAACATCGAAGCTCCGGGTGGCAACCAACCGTTCTGGGAGTTCACCACCGGCGGTGTCGATGGGTCCCGAAACGAGATCGCCCACACGGTCGGACGGCCTTCGCGGGTGGTGCTGCCGGTGCTGCCCGCCTCGGAGGCGCCCCACGTCCCGGCTGAGCACCCGGCCTGCCCCTCGGTCCGCAACCAGCCCTGCCGCAGCTACCTCCCGGATCGCATCCCGACCGGGGTCAGCGCGACGGACGACCGGGCCGGGGCGCTGCTGATCAGTTGGACCCCGCCTGAGCGCGGCGGCCAGCCCTCCGCGTACCGGATCCGCATCGAGCCCGACGCCAGTGGCGGGCGCACCATCGCGGCGGTCGGGGCCCGGCCTGCCGCACTGGAGCCGGTGGTGGTGGAGGTGGGTGGCGACGTCACGAGCTATCGGTACGGCGACGCGCTGCGAGGCGTGCCCTACCGGGCGACCGTGCAGGCCATCTACGGGGAGGTCGAAGCCCCAGTGTCGAACGCCTCGCTGCCGGGGGTGGTCGGTGAGCCGGTCCCCACGACCACGACAACGTCCACGAACGAGCCGGCTCCGACCGATCAGCTGCAAGCCGCTGGTGGTGATCCGTCGCCGGAGGGCGGCACGCTTCCGCTCACCGGCGCGTCGGTCGCGCTGCTCGTGGCGATCGCCGTCATGCTGGTCTCCGCGGGCGTGGCGCTCAACCGAGCCGATCGGCGAGCGCGGCCGCAGCCCGGAGGTGATCGCTGAGCGAGTCGAGCGACGCGTGGGCGTTGGCGCCACTGGTGCTCGGCATCACGTAGACCGGCGACCCGCCTAGCGCGCCCGGCTGCACGCCCACGCCCGCCTGCCGGTTGACGGCGCCGCCGAGCGCGCCACGGCGGAACGGGAGGTGCGCCGCGTCTGCCTGCACCCGCCACGCGTCGGGTGCGTACCCTGGGACGAGCTCCAGCATCGCTCGTGCCACGCGTCTACCCCTGTTCGTAGACGTCGACGGTGCGGCGGTCCATCAGCGTTGGCGCGTCAGAGCAGCCTCAGCTGCTCAGTCCGTGCGGCACGCTCGGCGAGGCTCTCCCACACCGTCCCGCCCCGTGGGCCGACCGCCCGGACCTGGATGTGCTCGATGGCGATGGCACGCGACGCGCCCTTGCGGTCGCGCAGGCCGATGCTGCCGTCACGCTCGCGGCGCACCACGACCGCGTCCTTCCACCGTTCGTCATCGCGTCGGCGGAAGCGCACCGGGTCACCCGGCCGCAGGCCGAGCACTGCCAGTCCGCTTTCGGGGAACGGGTCGTCGACGCGCACGGGCGCCCGGCGGGTGGTGCGCCGCACGCTCATGGCGCGGTGGGGAAGCGGGCCTGCAGCCGTCGCATGCCTGCGAGCCAGCGCTCGCGGTCATCGGCCTTGCGCCGCACGTACTCGGCTACCTCCTCGTGGGGGAGGATGAGGAAGCGCTCGTCCGCGAGCCCTGCCAGGGTGGCCTCGGCGACCTCCTCGGGCGAGAGCACCCCGTCGACGCCGGCCACGCCGCCGTCGGTTCCACCGATCATCGGCGTGTCGACCGCCTGGGGACACAGCACGGAGACCTTGATCCCCCGATCGCCGTAGGTGATCGAGAGCCATTCGGCGAACGCCACCGCGGCGTGCTTGGTGATCGTGTAGGGGGCTGAGCCGATCTGGCTCAGCAGGCCAGCGGCTGACGCGGTGTTGAGCAGGTAGCCGCCACCGCGCTCGAGCATCCGGGGGAGCAGGTGCCGGGCCGACCAGACGTGGGCCATGACGTTCACGTCGATGATCTGGCGCCATCGGTCGTCGGGGACCTCGGGGCCGCCGACGACGAGGATCCCGGCGTTGGAGCAGAACAGGTCGATCGGGCCGTGCTCAGCTTCCGTGCGCTCGATCAGCGAGGCGATCTCGGCTTCGACCGACACGTCGGTGGGGACCGCGACTCCGCCGATCTCCGCGGCCACCCGCTCGAGGCCCTCCGTGTCACGGTCGGCCACGACGACCCGGCGTGCGCCCGCGTCGGCGAACCGGCGGGCGAGAGCCCGCCCGATCCCGGAGGCCGCTCCGGTGACCACCACCAGCCGGTCGCGGACGTCCACGGCGCCGCCTACTCCGCCACCGTGGATGCGGCTTCGAGCGTCTCTCGGATGACGGCCATGCGATCCGGCCCCCACGGCAGCGGCATCACGATCGGCACCTCGACGCCGGCGTCGACGTAGGCACGCACGGTCGCCGCCACGTGATCAGCGTCGCCCATGATGTCGATGGCGTCGACCATCCGGTCGGAGACCGCGGCCAGGGCTCCCTCGCGGTCCTTCGCGGCGTGCCGGGCCCGGATCTCGGCCACCTCCTCGCCGAACCCCGCTCGCTCGAAGTTGCGGGCGTAGGAGTCGACGACCGCGTAGGAGAACAGGTCACGCCGCGCCAGGTCGATCCCGTCGGCTCGCTCGCAGACCCCGACGTGCACGTACGCGTAGACCGTCGCATCACCCCCCGCGCGGACCTGCTCGACCGACCAGGGCACATGGCTCGCCGGCAGGTAGTTGAGCAGCACGCCGTCGGCCAGTTCGCCGCCGAGCCGCAACATGCCGGGGTTGAGTGCTCCGAGCACGATCTTCGGGCGTCGCTCACCGAGCCGCACCCCGAGACGGAAGCGGTGGATCCCGTAGAAGTCGCCACTGAACGACACCGACTCGCCGGAGAGGCACTCGCGCAGCAGGGTGAGGTACTCGCGCACCTGGGCCAGCGGCCGATCGCCGAAGGGGGCGCCGTGCCACTGCCGGGTGACCACGGGCGAGCTGATGCCGACGCCGAGCAGGATCTCACGGTCGGGGTGCAGCGCCTGGAGCGTGGCGGCGGCCATCGCCGCCAGCGGGGGAGTGCGCAGCTGCAGCGCGATGACGCCCGTGCCGAGGTCGAGCGAGGGAGCCACCTGGCCGACCGCGGCGAGGGTCGCGAACGCTTCAGGGCCGACCGTCTCGGCGGTCCAGTAGGAGCGGTACCCGAGCTCCTCGGCCCAGCGGGCCGCGGTGATGGCGGCGTCGAGGCCGAGGTTCATGAAGCTGGCGAAGGTCACGCCGAGCTGCGATCCTCCGCTGGTGGCGGCCGGGGCGGTCATGGTCTCCTCCTCTCCGACGGGGGACCCTATCCCGGGCGGGGACGGGGACGGCGCCGGTGGGGGAGGGCTCGTCAGAAGGACCCGGAGCGCTCCAGGCGGTATCCGGCCGCCGTGCGCTGTCTGCCCTCCCAGCTGACCTGGACGATGAGCTCGGTGGAGTCGTCGGCGAGGCAGCTCGGCTCCCGCAGCGACACCGTCGCCGACCTGCCGTCCCGGCTCACGTTCGTCCGGAGCAGCTTCGTCCCGTCGTAGAGCTCGACCCTCATCGCAACCTCGGCCGGAGCGGTGAGGGTCACCTCGAAGGTGCCGTCGCACAGCAGCTGCAGCCGGTCGTCGACGGTGACCGGGTAGCGGTCGACGTCGTCATCGGGCACGAGGTTTGCGGTGAGCGAGCCGGTGAGGGGCTGGCCGTCGACCGTGTCGGGATCCGCTTCGCAACCGCTGGACCGATCGCCGTCGTAGTCGGCGTGATCGCCGAGGCAGCGGGTCCCGTCGGTGTTCGGCGCTGCCGGCGCACCACAGGGCTGATAGGGCTTGGGCGTGCACGGCGGCGAGCTCGGCGCGCTCGCTGGTGCCGGGTCGGTCAGGTCGGTCCCGGCTGGTCCGAGGCTGCGGTCGCGGACCGTGGAGATGCCGGCGACGACCGCTGCCGCGCAGACCACGGTCGCGAGTGCTGCCAGGCTCACGCCGGCCAGCAACCGTGTGGAGCGGTTGCTTCGGTCGAACCGAGTGTGCGGGTCGACGATGGTGCCTGCCGGTCCGCCCACCGCCGCAGCCGCCGTCGGTCGCCGCCGGGGGTTGCGGCGCACGAGCGGTTCGAGTCGGCGGCGTAGGCCCGCGTCGAGCTCCCCGGGCAGTGGCGCGAGCCGCCCCTTCGCCGCGCGCTGGACCGCGACGAGCGGATCGGCGACGCCGTATGGCGGTTGTCCGGTGGCCGCGAAGAGGAGGGTCGCGCCGAGGGAGAAGACGTCGCTCGCGGGTGTCGCAGGCTGGCCCCGGGCCTGCTCCGGCGACATGAACTCTGGCGTGCCGACGAGGCTCCCCGTAGCGGTCAGACCGTGGGTCGCGTCGCGCAAGCTGGCCACCCCGAAGTCGGCGAGGTGAGCCCGGCCCTGCTCGTCGAAGAGCACGTTGGCGGGCTTGATATCGCGGTGGATGACACCCTCTCGGTGCGCGGCGGCGAGCGCGCTGAGGAGGCGGTCGGCCAGGTGGTGGACCTGGCCGGGTCGGAGCGGTCCGCGGAGCCGGACGTGGTCGGCCAGGGTGCCGCCCGACAGGTAGGGCATGACCAGCACGATCTCCCCGCCGTCGTCGATCACCCCGAGGAGTCGCACGATCGCGGGGTGGTTCAACCGGGCCAGTGCTTCGGCTTCACGTTGCAGCCGTTCGCGCGCGCATCCCAGCTCGATGGTGCTGCCGGTCAGCGCGAGGCGTTTGAGCGCGACCAACCGCCCGCTTCGGTCCCGAGCCAGGTCGACCACGCCCATCCCGCCACGGGCGAGACGCCGACAGATCTCGTAGTCGCCGATCCTGGCCGTGGTCGGTCCGGTGGTCGATGTCATGTCGCGGTACCCCCCGCCGATCAGCGGTCCTGGAACATCCTGGTCTGTTGGGTGCGCCCCGGGTGTGCGGGGGCAAGCGCGATCCGCTGCCCCACCATCGCCGAGGTCCACGGACGCGCCGGGTGTGCAGGGGCAAGCGGTGAGCCGGGCTTCGGTGGTCGCGGCGTCGAGCGTGCGTCCCGGGTGTGCGGGAGCAAGCGTACGGCGCACCCGGCGGGCTGCGACCGCGGGCCGAGCCCACCGGTGGGTTCGCTGCGCCGGGTGCACCCGCGGGCTGCGATCGCGACCGAGGCTGACGCGGGGAGCCCCCGCTCGGTCACCCGGCGTCGATAAGGTGGCCGTTGGTGCGAGCGACCGTTGTCACAGCACGATCGCACAACAGAGGGGCGAGCATGAGAACCGGTGGGCGCGCCGGCTGCCCCGGTGCCGCAGGCACGACGGAACATCCGGAGCGTCGACCGGCGTTGAAGAACTTGTCGGGGACGCGACAACAGGAGATGACATGACCGAGACCGAGGTCAACACCGAGCAGATCGAGGTCACCGCCGTCGAGGCGGATGGGGTCGATGCCATCAGCGAGGCGGTCGCGTTGATCGACCGTGGCCTCGGCGACATGATGCATCGCGAGCTGGTCTCCACCGATGAGGTGGCCAACCTTCTCCTCGACGTCCGCCTCCTGCTCACCGCAGAGTTCGCCGAGAGCCACTCGGCCAACTGACCGGTTGAGCTGGTCTTCGGTGATCAGCTCTTCTCTGGCGCAGCGACCGGTCGTTCGTCGCCCGCGGCGATGAGCTCGTCGTACGCCTCGATCAGGCAGTCTCGCAGCAGCGCCGGCTCGGTCACCGCGCCCGCATCGATGTGCACGCCCATGTTGAGGGTGCCCCGGTAGCTCATCATCGTCAGGTTGAACGCCGTGTTGCTGACCGGGCCGAGCGGGTAGGTCGCCTCGATCAGGGCCCCGGCGATGTAGAGATCGAACGGTGCAGCCCGCACGTTTGAGGTGGCGAAGTCGATGGTGCGCGCCTGCTCGAGGGTGAAGCGGGCGAGCACCGAGGTGGGCAGGAGGTTGGCGAAGCCGGCGATCTGGTCGACCAACCCGATGACCTTCTCCCGCTTCGTGCGCTCGAGCAGGGCGTGGATGGCGCGGAATCGCTCGACCGGGTCCTCGATGCCGACAGGCACAACCACACGGGTCGGGACGAACGCGTTGCCGCCGGCGCTGGCGTCGGTCCGGGTGCTGACGGGCATGGCGATCCGCAGCGTCTCGACCGGTGCGCCAAGAGCCCGGTGGTAGGCGCCGGCAGCGCCCGCGGCACCGGTGACGAAGAAGTCGTTGAGGCTGCCGCCGAGCGCTTTCGCGGCCCGCTGGGCCTCGTCGAAGGGCACGTCGAGCACCTCGAGCCGTCGGCGGAGCGTGCGCTCGGTCCACAGCGGTGAGTGCGCCTGGTCGGTGATCGTGACCTGGCGGAGGGCGGAGGCGGCGGTCCAGGCAATCTCGGCCCCGAGGGCCGGGACGCGCTCGGGATGTGCCATCAGGCCCACACCGGTTGCGAGTCCACGCTGCGCGACCCCGAGCGTGCGCCGCCAGGTGTGGCCGAGCGTGTCGGCTGCCGCGGCGAGCAACGTGGGCGGAGTCGACGGTGCGCCGGCGGTGATGGTGACCTCCTCGACGTCGGGCGCGTCGCGGGTGAGGTCGATGAACTGCTCGGACATGCGGATGCCGCCCTCACCGTCCGTGATGGTGTGGTGCATCTTTTGCACCAGCGCGGCCCGCCCGCCGGTGAGGCCCTCCACGACGACGAAGACCCACAGGGGACGGGTGCGCTCAAGCGGATCCTGGAGGAAGCGGGTGGCGAGGTCGAACAGCTGGCGTTCGCTGCCGGGTGGGGGCAGCGCCAGGTGGCGCAGGTGGTAGTCGATGTCGAAGTCCGGGTCGTCCTGCCACTCAGGAGGTGCCAGTCGACCGAGGGTGGGCACCACGCGCTGATGGAGCCGGGGGATGCGCTGGACCATCCGCAGCAGCCTGCGACGCAGGCGCTCGAGGTCAGGCGGGCGGTCGAGAAGCGTGACCGTGGCGAAGCTCGGGTCAAGGTGCGGGTCCTTCTCGACGTTCCACATCAGCGCCTCGACGTCGGTCATCCGCCGATCGGAGCGGACGTCGCGAGGGCGTGGCCCGCCGGACCTCGGTGTCATCGCGAGTCAGCGTAGAGCGCGTGCCCTCCGGCCGCATCGCCCGGCGCCGGTCGCCGGTGGTGGGATCGGTCAGCGGTCGAGGGTGGTGTGCTTGAGCTCGTTCAGCTCGGGCCAGCCGCCGACCAGCGCGACGATCCGCTCGATGGTGCGCCGGGCCAGCTCGGGATCGCCGCCGGCGTCGGTGGTGAGGCGGACGAAGGCGGCCCGGTCCCCGACGATGAAGGTGGGCACGCCCCACACGTCGAACTGATCCGCCGCCGACTCGTGCTCTTTGCGCACGGTGGGGAGCACCGAGCCCTCGTCGATCGCGGCGAGGACTCGTCCGCTGTCGAGCCCGGCGCTGTCGAGCACCTCGGCCACCACCTCGCGGTCCTGCAGGCGTCGGCCCTGGACGTGGCGGGCGTCGAAGAGATCTCGATGCACTCGGAGGAAGAGCTCAGGGTGATGATCGCGCACGTACACACCGGCTTGGAGGGCGAGCAGGCCGCTGTCGTCCTGGGGGCGGTCCCAGATGTCGGGCTCGGCGTCGGTGACGTGCGCCTGGCTGAGGGAGAAGGGCACGAACCGGACCTCCCAGTCAGCGCCGGCGAGGAGCGCGTTGACCAGGTGGTCGTGCACGTTGCGGGCGAACGGGCAGCGGTAGTCCCAGGTGACGGCGAAGCTCAGCGGCACGTGCCTTCCAACGCGGGTGGCGGGGTCGTCATTCCGGCCGTCGGTCGTGGTGTGCTCAGCGCGCCCGCAGCGGCCAGAGCCTGCGGAAGGCGGTGCCGAGCACCAGCCCCACCGCTGCCCCGCCGAGCACGTCGGATGCGTGGTGGATCCGAACGTGCACCCGGGAGACGGCGACGGCGCCGGCGAGCGCCCAGTACACCGGGGCGAGGCGGCTGTTCTCCGAGAGCAGGATCGCCGCTACCACCGCTGAGCTGGCGTGGCCGCTCGGGAAGCTGGTGGTGAGAGGGATGCGCAGCTTGTGTGGCCGTTCGCCCTGGTAGACGGGTCGTTCCCGTTTGAAGGCCGACTTCACGACACCGTTCACGAGCACGGACTCGATGCCGAGGCAGACCGACAGCCTGATGGCGGCGTCGAGCTCACGATCGGATCGCAGCGCGCGGGACCAGGCGATGAGGTGCCACAGCAGGCTGAAATCGGCCAGCTCCGTGACTGCGTAGATGATGCGGTCGAGCGGTTCGCGTCCCCGGACGCGCTCGAGCAGCTCGTCGATCGCGTCGTCGAACCGCTGGAGGGCTGACGAATCCGTGGGCGGCTCGAGCGGTGGTGGGGCGCTGGTGGTCACCCGGCAGATGCTAGGGGGAGGGCCGAGGTCCGATCACCGGGCGTCGCGAGGCCGGCTCGACGGCGTCGTGGTTCAGCCGGGCGGCGTGCTTCGGCGAGGCGGCGTGCCTCGGCGGGGTCGCCACCAAACGCAGGGCACCAGGCGCGGAAGGCGCACCAGTCGCACAGGCGGGACGGGCGCGGTTGGAAGCTGTCGTTGGCGCAGGCTCGCTCGATGGTCGACCAGATCGCGAGCACACGGCGCTCGAGGGCTCGGATCGACTGGTCGGTGGGGGTGGTGGTGATGGCCACCGGGTCGGCGAGGTAGAGCAGCTGCACCCGGGCAGGTCGACGGCCGAGGAGGCGTTCACACAGGAAGGCGTAGAAGTGGACGCCCCCGAACCGGCTTCGCTCGTGGTGCTGCTGGGGCACCCGGCCGGTCTTGTAGTCGGTGACGACCAGCTCGCCGTCGTCGTCGAGCTCGAGGCGGTCGATGATGCCGCGCAGCTTCAGGTCACCGAGGTCGGCCTCGAGAAGCAGCTCGAGCCCGATCGGGGTGATGGTGCGAGGGTCTTCCAGCTGGAAGTAGCGCCTGACCAACTGCTCCGCGTCGGCGCGGAACGCGGCTTCACCCGCGGGGTCGAGGTTGAGGCCGGTGTAGTCCGGATCGTGGCGGAGAACGTCGAACGCCTCGTCGAGAGCGGTGAGCGCCGCTGGCAGCGTGCGCTGCTCAGCGGGGAGGAGGAAGAGCCGCTCGAGCGCCGCGTGCACGAGCGTGCCCTTGGTGGCCGGCTCGGAGGGCGGCTCGGGCAACCGGTCGATGGCGGAGAATCGGAAGGCGAGGGCGCAGTCGGTGAACGTGGAGACCTTCGACGGTGACAGGGAGGTGGGCGGTGGCAACCCCATGGCAGAACACTACGCCGGGGGTCCGACAACCATCGGGATCTGCAAGCGGTCCGCGGTGACCGGTCCTGCGACGGCCGGTCACGCTGCGGCGAAGGCCGCGGTGATGGCAGTGGCGATGAGGTCGGGGCGCTCCAGAGGGCCGAAGTGCCCGAGCTCGGGATGCTCCTCGACCCGCCCGTGGGGGAGGGCCCCTACGATGCGCTCCACGAAGCTCGCGGGCCCGGGCCCCGTGGCGGCCCCACGGGCTACGACCACCGGGCACGTCACCCGGTCGAGATGTGCGAAGGCGTCGTGGGCCGCTCCCATGCGGTACACCTGCGCCTCGTGCTCGGGCCGGCACTTGAGCCTGACGGTGCCGGCTGGCGTGGGGGCGAAGCCGTGTTCGACGTACGCACGCAATGCCGCCGGGTCCAGGGACGAGAACGGCGGCTTGGCGGCGAAGTTGTCGAAGGCGGCGTCGAGGGAGTCGAACTCGGCCCGGCGTCGGAGAGCGCCCTCTGCGAGCGGGTTCGCACCCGTGGACGACGCGACCCGGGCGATCTCAGGTGGAAAGACCACCGGCTCGAACAGGTAGAGCGCCCGGAAGGTGCCGGGTCGGCGCTCCTCGGCCAGCAGCAGGGCGGCCCCACCCTTGGAGTGCCCCACCCCGAAGGGTCGGTCGAGGCCCAGCTCGTCAACGGTGGCCAGCACGTCGTCGGCGAAGCCCTCCCAGTCGAATCGCTCGTCGTCCGGTGCAGTGGAGTTGCCGTGGCCCCGCAGGTCCGGTGCCCAACACCGGAAGCCTGGGAGGTGGGTGACAAGGGGCGCCCACACCTGACCGTGGAAGCCGGTGGCGTGTGCCAGCAGGAGGGGATGACCGTCACCGCCGAGGTCGTGGATCGCGAGCCGCACGCCGTCGGACGAGCTGACCCACGTGGTCACGGCGCGCGCCGCCCTGCCGGTGCGGTCAGCTGCTGGTGGGGATGTCGTCGACCGGTTCGCACAGGTCAATCATGGCACCGCTCGAGTCCACACCCGGGCGCCAGCGGGCGAGCCTGCCCTCTTCGACGAGCAGCCGGATGGCGCCCAGGGTGCCGGGGTCGACCACGGCCGGCCCCTCGATCAGGGTCTCGGGGAGCAGGTCGAGCGGGACGGAGGCTGCCACCCCGTTGCGCAGCGGGGACTCGGGAAGCACCACCACGGCCTCGATGAACGGCACCCAGCTGACGTGCTCGGCGAGCGCGACACGGGTGGTGGTCGCCAGCTGTCGGGCCCGCTCGGCCGCTGTGGTGGGGTCGGTGCTCGGAGGCATCAGCACGAACGCCCCCGCGGGGCCGACGACCAGCCGGGCCTCGCCACTGGACGCGACCAGCCAGGCGGATGGCAGACGCGAAAGCACGGCGTCGATGCCGTTGAGCGAGGTGTCGGCCACGTCGGTCACGTCCTCTCCATCGTCAATCCGGGCATAGGTCTTTAGACCTAAGGATAGGTCGAACGACCTATGGCGGTCCGGTGAGCCGCTCAGGCACTTGAGCCGCATCGTGGCCCGGCTGACCGGAGGGGATCCGACCGATCCGGGTCGCACGGTCGTACTGTTGACGTCGATGGACGGGATCGGGGGACGTCCCCCGGTGACGGTCTCGCAGCTCGCCGCGTGGCTCGCCGAACTGGGGCGGGTCGCGCCGGGGTTGATCGAGTCGCACCTGCCCGGCAATGGGTTGGGATCCCGTACCCGGGAGCAGCTGATCCTCACGGTCGCGGACGCCAACGGGTGCCGGCTGCTGGCCTGGGTTCATGGCGCCTGGCAGGAGTTCCTCGGCCCGGTCGAGCCGGACGAGGCCACGGAGGCGCTCGTGGCGTACGCGAGAGCCAGCGCCGAGGCCGGCGTGCCACTCGACGCCACCACGCTCGAGGCCGCCTTCCCCGCGTCGGTCGTGCGCTGTGCCCGGGCCACGGTCGCCAGGGCGCAGCTCGGCAGCCTGCTCGCGAGCCGTGCCGGCGCGCTCGCCGACGGGCTGTTCCGTGGCCGGCCGGCAGGCCTGCTCGCCACCGCCGGTCAGGTGATGGCGGCGGCGACGCTGCTGCCGACGCTGCTGCCGGCGGTGGCGGTTGCTGGGGCGCTCAAGGTCGCGGTGCGGATCGCCCCACCGGTACCCGAGCCGGAGCTGCCACCCGAGGATGAGGCCAACCTCGTCGTGCACCTGCTCGCAGAGGCTCTGCCGTCGTATCTCGGCCACGCGGTCGTCCGGTCGCTGTTGCTGTGGAACCCGGTGGTGCTCGCGGTGGGAGTGCGCATGGAGGGCACTGCGGCGACGTTGCGCATCGGGCAGGGTCGGGTCTCGATCGTCAACGGCATCCGGTCCGACGCGCTGGTCATCGTCGAGGGGGGCCTCGAACCGCTGCTCCATCTGGCCGCCGGCTCGATCGTGCGCCAGCTCGCCGCTGGTCCCCGCCGCAGCCGCACGTGATCCGCTGAGCGCAGCGGCGACGGAGCCGAACCGCGCTGTGGGCTCTGGGAGCCGCTGCGACCCCGATGAGCCGCTACGACCTCGACGAGAACGCGTTGATCCCGGTGATGGCCTGACCCAGCACGAGGGTGTGGACCTCGTTGGTGCCTTCGTAGGTGTACACGCTCTCGAGGTTGTTCATGTGCCGGATGACGGGGTACTCGAGGGTGATCCCGTTCGCGCCGAGCACCGATCGCGCCTCGCGCGCGACCCAGAGAGCCTCGCGGACGTTGTCCATCTTGCCGAAGCTGACCTGCGCGGAGGTCAAGCGCCCCTCGTCCTTCATGCGTCCGAGGTGCAAGGCGAGGAGCGTGCCCTTGTTGACCCGCACCATCATCTCTACGAGCTTGCGCTGGGTGAGCTGGAACGAGGCGATCGGAACCCCGAACTGCACCCGATCCTTCGCGTAGCTGAGCGCCGCCTCGTAGCAGGAGCGGGCTGCACCCATCGCGCCCCAGAGGATCCCGTAGCGGGCCTCGTTCAGGCACGACAGCGGCCCGCGCATCGTCGACACGTCGGGCAGGCGGAGCGAGTCCGGGAGTCGCACGTCGTCGAGCACCAGCTCCGAGGTCACCGAGGCCCGCAGCGACAGCTTCCGCGGGATGTCGTTGGCGCTGAACCCGGGGGTGTCGGTGGGAACGATGAACCCGGCGTAGCCCGGCCGTCCGGAGCCGTCGTCGGTGCGGGCCCAGATGATGGCCACGTCCGCGATGCCGCCGTTGGTGATCCACATCTTCGTGCCGTTGAGGATCCAGTCCGAGCCGTCGCGGCGGGCGGTGGTGCGCATGCTCGCGGGATCGCTCCCCGAGTCGGGCTCGGTGAGGCCGAAGCAGCCGATGACCTCACCTGCGGCCATGCGGGGGAGCCACTCCTGCTTCTGCTCCTCGCTGCCGAACCGCCAGATGGGGAACATCGCCAGAGAGCCCTGGACGGAGACGAAGCTGCGGGCCCC
Organism: Acidimicrobiales bacterium; assembly: GCA_037478855.1. Lineage (GTDB taxonomy): Bacteria > Actinomycetota > Acidimicrobiia > Acidimicrobiales > Acidimicrobilacustridaceae > Rhabdothermincola. The sequence continues at coordinate 39,427 of JBBFLY010000013.1, forward strand.
GCTGTCGCCGGCTTCGAGCTCGAGGCAGGCGAGGCCGTAGGCCACGGCACTCGTGCCCGCGCACTCGTAGCCGGTGAGGTGCATGCCGAGCAGGCCGAGCGCGCCCATCTCCTTGGCTAGCTCCCTGGGGAAGTAGCCGCGCTCGAACCACTCGCCCACCTCGGGGAGGATGCGATCGCTGACGAACTGTCGCACCGTGTCGCGCAACAGGCGCTCCTCGTCGGAGAGGAGCGCGTCAAGCTCGAGGAAGTCTAGGGCGTCGCCTTCGCCGAAGCGCTTCTCACCCGCGGTCGCCGTCATCGTCGTGGGCCTCTCGTGTACCTGGAGTGCGGTGGTCGAGCATGCCTGCTCCGGTCGGGACGGCGCCCGATCGCGCAGGCGGTTCGAGCCTACGCTTGCAGCATGACGACGACCGAACGCAGCGACCGACCGGTGACCGACGAGCACCTCGAGGCGGTGGCCCGCGCCGAGGCCGCACTGCTCGACCCGGCGGTGGAGCACATCGTCGAGATGGTCCTGCGCCGCGTGGGCGATGACACCTACGAGGCGGCGGCCATCGACGGCCGGGTGCGGGTGCGGCGGCACCCCGACGGTCACGGCTGGTCGTTCGAGGAGCTCGAGGTCAGCGGCCGCAACCCGCTCGGCGACCAGCACACCGACCGCTTCTCGCCGCTCGCCGAGGAGCTTGCGGTCCGGTACCCGTCACGCACGCAGAACGCGTACCCGTTCGCCTACGAGCAGCTCGCCCAGCTCTTCGACCATCCCGCCGCCCCAGATCTCGTGGCGGTGCACACCGCCGCGCACAACTGGGAGGACCACGGTGGGCATCGGGGAGAGCACGGCTCGATCGACGTGGTGCAGGCCCGGGCTCCGTTCGTGCTCGCCGGGGCCGGGGTGCGCCGGCTCGGGATGGTGCATCGAGCCTGTCGTCTGGTCGACGTGGCTCCGACCGTGCTGGCGCTGCTCGGTGCCAAGCCTCGCCCTGGTGTCGCACTGAACGGCGGAGCACGCGACGACGCGCTGCTGGCCCGCCAGGATGGCGAGCCGCTGCTCGAGCTCATCGACCCGTCGTCGCCGGCTCCGGAGCATGTCGTGGGCTTCCTGCTCGACGGCACCAACGCCAACGTGCTCTACGACCTGGTGGCGAGAGGGGAGGCTCCGAACATCGCCCGGCTGATGGAGATGGGCACCACCTTCGCCCACGGAGCCATGTCGTCGCTGCCGACGGTCACCCTGCCGAACCACACCACGATCCTCACCGGCACCTATCCGGGGCATCACGGGATCCTCCACAACGCGTGGTGGGATCGCAGCAAGCGGTTGCAGCTGGTGACCAACTCGCCGGCGACGTGGGTCACGGCGATGGAGACGCTGGAGCCCGGTGTCGAGACCCTCTTCCAAGCGGTCAAACGGGCGTTCCCCGGGTCGGTGGCGGTGTCGATCAACGAGCCGTGCGACACCGGCGCGGACTACTCGATCTTCGACCTCATGCGCCGGGGGGAGCCGATCGACCGCCCGCCGCCGGTGGAGGAGCTACCGCACACCAGCCAGATGTTCGTGCGCCCAGTGAAGGAGTACCGCTGGTCATCGCTGATCGACCACACGGCGACCGAGCAGTTCCTCGGCATCTGGAGCGGCAGTCACCGGGGCGTCTCGTGGCCCCTGCCCCCGCTTCACCTGGGTGAACCTCTCTCTGACCGACGCGGCCTTCCACGAAGGTGGGCCGTACTCGGAGATCGCCGCGGCGAGCGTGCGCGACACCGACGGCCGCATCGGCGAGATCCTCGCCGCGGTCGAGCGTGCGGGGGTGTTCGAGCGGACCGCCTTCTTCCTCGTCGCCGACCACGGGATGGAAGAGACCGATCCGGCGTGCACCGGCAACTGGGCCGACGTGCTCGACGCGAGCGGCGTCCCGTACCGGGACGAGGCGTACGGCTTCGTGTACGTGCACCCTTGACCCGGGGCTGGTCCCGCGGTGTGACCACAGCCCCACCCGTCACGGGGGGTTCGCGTGGTCTCCGCTGGCAGACTGTCCAGATGCGCGAGCGGGGGGACACCTCTGGTGAGCGGATGGAGACCCTCGGCAGGCCAGTGCGGCCGGCAGGGGCGGGGGGTGTCCGATGACGGCCCCAGCGACACCCGCTCATCCGTCCCCCGGCGCCATCGCAGCCGCCCGGACGGTCGATGCCGTCAAGATCTACGGCTCGGGTGACACCGAGGTGCGGGCGCTCGATGGCGTCACCGTCGCGTTCGAGGCCCACCGCTACACCGCCATCATGGGACCGTCGGGGTCGGGCAAGTCGACCCTCATGCAGTGCGTCGCCGGTCTCGACACGCTCACCCGCGGCAAGGTGTACATCGGCGACGTCGAGCTCGGCGCGCTGAGCGGGCGGGGTCTCACCCGGTTGCGTCGCGACCACGTGGGGTTCATCTTCCAGGCGTACAACCTGGTGCCGAGCCTCAACGCGATCGAGAACATCACCCTGCCCCTCGACCTGGCCGGACGGAAGCCCGACCGAGACTGGCTCGAGACGGTGATCGACACCGTCGGCCTGCGCGACCGGCTGCGTCACCGGCCGAGCGAGCTGTCGGGCGGTCAGCAGCAGCGGGTGGCGGTGGCTCGCGCGCTGGTCGGTCGGCCCACGATCATCTTCGGGGACGAGCCGACCGGGAACCTCGACAGCAGGGCGGGCGCGGAGATCCTTGGCTTCCTGCGCCGCGCGGTCGACGAGCTCGGCCAGACCGTGGTGATGGTCACGCACGATCCGGTCGCTGCGAGCTGGGCCGATCGGGTGGTCTTCCTCGGCGACGGCCGGATCGTCGGTGAGCTGGTCGACCCCAGCCCCGAGCGGGTGATCGACCGGTTGAAGCACTTGGGGAGCTGAGCGGCATGGCGTACGGGAACGACGGAGGTCCCCCATGTTCAAGGTGACCATCAAGGGGCTGCTCCAGCACAAGATCCGCTTCCTCCTCACGACCTTCGCGGTCGTGGCCGGTGTGGCCTTCGTCGTCGCCTCGTTCACCCTGACCGACAGCGTCCGGGCCCAGTTCGACCGGTTGTTCCGTGAGATCAACGCCAACATCGACCTCACGATCCGGGCTCAGGAGCGCTTCGACACCGGAGCCTTCGGAGCAGCCGGTCCGGTGCCGGCCGATCTGCTGCCCCGGGTGCAGGAGGTTCCCGGGGTGGCCGCCGCGCAGGGCTCGGTCACCGGTCTCCCCGCCCTGGTGATCGACCCCGAGGGCAAGGCGGTCGTCCCGTCTGCCGGGCCGCCGTTGGGGGTGAGCTGGCCCACGGAGCCGTCGCTCTCGCAGGTCATCCTCACGGAGGGCGCCGCGCCCTCGGCCCCGGACGAGGTGGCCTTCGACGAGCGGCTCTACGACGCCGCCGGCTACCTCGTCGGTGACACGGTCACGGTGCAGACCCCGAGCGGCAATCGCCGGTATCAGCTGGTGGGCATCTTCAAGTTCGGTGAGGCGAACGCGCTGGCCGGTGCCTACCTCGTTGCCTTCACGCTGCCCGAGGCCCAGTCGGTGTTCAACCTCGAAGGCAGGTTCGCCGACATCGAGGTGAAGCTGGAACCCGGCGCAGACGCCGGAGCCGTGCGGGAGCGGATCGCGGCGCTGCTCCCACCCGGCTACGAGGTCGTGGAGACCCAGCAGGTCGTCGAGGAGAGCCAGGCGGATCTCGGCTCGATCATCGACGTCTTCGGCACGGTGCTCCTCGCCTTCGCGCTGATCTCGCTGTTCGTCGCGGGCTTCCTGATCTTCAACGTCTTCCTCATCGTGGTGGGACAGCGGATCCGCGAGATGGCGCTGCTGCGCGCGGTGGGCGCCAGCTCGGTTCAGGTCGCGGGCTCGGTCCTCGGTGAGGCGCTGGTCCTGGGCGTGCTCGCATCGGTGCTCGGGTTCTTCGGCGGGTTGGTCCTGGCCAGCCTCCTCAACCTCGTGCTCTCGGCGGGCGGGTTCGGCACGGAGGGCACGCAGCTCGTGGTCTCGCCGGCGGCGGTGATCGCGGCGTTTGCGGTCGGCATCGGCACGACGCTGCTCGCGTCCGTGCTCCCAGCCCTGTGGTCGACCCGCATCCCGCCTGTGGCTGCGATGCGTGAGGGCTTCCGGCTGTCGCTGGGATCGGTGCGGTTGCTCGGAACCATCGGCGTTGTCCTCATCGCCGCCGGTGCGGCCACCATCGCGTGGGGCCTGCTCACCACACCCGACACGGTGCCGCTGTTCAGCGCGCTCGGTGCCGGCGCGCTGGTGGTGTTCATCGGCGTGGCGCTCGTCAGCGCGGCGGTCGCCGGTCCGGTCGCCCGGCTGCTGGGACTGCCCTTCCGTCGCGTCTACCCGGTGACCGGCGAGCTGGCCCGTCAGAACGCGGCGCGCGAGCCGAGCCGCACCGCCTTCACTGCTGGGGCGCTCATGATCGGCCTCGCTCTGGTGTCGATGTCGTTCGTGGTCGGGTTCTCGCTGCGCGACTCGTTCGTCTCGTCGCTGCGGTCGGGCGTCTCCGCCGACTGGTACGTGCGGACCGACTCGTTCTTCGGCTTCTCACCGGAGGTGGCCCAGCGGCTTCGGGAGCTCCCCGAGCTCAGGGCAGTCAGCTCCCTCCAGCAGGGACGGATGCAGGTCGCCGGCTCGGTCAGGCGGTTCAGCGCGATGGAGCTCTCGGCGCTCCCCGAGCTCATCGACCTCGACGTGGTCCAGGGCTCGATCACCGACGCCCGGGGTGTGCTGATCAGCGAGGACGCCGCACGGGAGCTGGGCGTGTCGGCCGGGGACACGATCACGGTGGTGTTCCAGGAGACGGGGCCCGTGCAGCTGCCGGTCCTCGCGGTGTACGGGGACGCCGCGGTCGTGGGTGACTGGGTGATCGACTCAGCGACCTACCGCGAGAACTTCACTGACCAGACCGACGTCATGGTGATCGCCAGGACGGCGCCCGGGGTCAGCAGGCAGGAGGCCCGGGCCGCCATCGAAGCCGCCGTGGCGGACTACCCGCAGCTCAAGATCGAGGACAGCTCGCAGTTCGTAGGCAGTCAGGCGTCGCAGCTCGACCAGTTGCTGGCCGTCATCACGGTCTTCCTCCTCCTGGCCGTGTTCATCGCGGTGATCGGCATCGTCACCACGTTGGCGCTGTCGGTGTTCGAGCGCACCCGCGAGCTCGGTCTGCTCCGAGCGGTCGGCATGCTGCGTCCCCAGGTTCGCAGGATGATCCGGTTGGAAGCGGTGATCATCGCAGTCTTCGGTGCGCTGCTGGGTGTGACGGTGGGCGTGATCTTCGGGGTGGTGCTCTCGGTCGCCATCCCCGACAACGTCATCAGCACGATCACCGTGCCGGTTGGCTGGCTCGCCATGTTCGTCGTGCTGGCCGCCGGTCTCGGTGTGCTCGCGGCGCTCTATCCCGCCTGGCGGGCGGGTCGGCTCAACGTCCTCGAGGCCATCGCCACCGAGTGACCCGGAACGCGAACCGGTCGCGGACCACCGACTGGTGCGTCGGTGATCCGCGACCGGTGCCGGGCGCGGTGGTCGTCCCCGTCAGGGCCGTCAGGAGACCTTGCCTTCCTTCCCCTCGCTCAGGACGGTGAAGATCTTCTTCAGCTCATCGTTGGGGCCCTCGGGGATGATGTAGCCCGAGGTGTCGCGGATCTCGTCCCAGTGGTCGCGGACGTCCTCCACGGTGAGGTCCTTCTTGAAGTAGCCGGGGGTGAGCCCGATGAAGTACCGGGCCACGAGCCCGCCGGCGACCGAGTAGACCTCTCCGGTGACGTCGCACTCCTCCGAAGCCAGCCAGCACACCACCGGCGTGACCGTGGCCGGGTCGAGCATGTCGCCCACGGGACCGAGCAGCTCCTCGGTCATGCGGGTCTTGGCGACCGGGGCGATGGCGTTGGCCTTGATGTTGTACTTGCGCCCCTCGTTGGCGAGCACCCGCGTGAAGCCGACGAGCCCCATCTTCGCCGCGCCGTAGTTCGACTGGCCGAAGTTTCCGAGCAGGCCCGAGTTTGAGGAGGTGTTCACCACCCGTCCGTAGCCCTTCTCGCGCATGATCACCCAGGCCGGCTGGGTGACGTAGAACGCGCCGAGCAGGTGCACCTGGATCACCGGCTCGAGCAGCTCCGGGGTCATGTTGTGGAAGGTCTTGTCCCGCAGGATGCCGGCGTTGTTGATCACGATGTCGACCGTCCCGAACGCGTCGAGCGCGGTCTGCACGATCGCCTTGCCACCCTCGGGCGTCCCGACGCTGTCGTGGTTGGCGACCGCCTCGCCGCCGAGGTCGTTGATCTCCGCCGCCACCCGCTCGGCCGGGGTCGCGTCACCGCCCTCCCCGGAGACGGAGCCGCCGAGGTCGTTGACGACGACCCTGGCGCCTCGACGGGCCAACTCGAGCGCGTGTTCCCTGCCGAGACCACCGCCGGCCCCCGTGACGATCGCAACCCTGCCGTCGTAGCCGATGTCTGCCATGGCGTCGTCCATCCTCTCCGCAGCGTCGTGCTGGTGTGGTCGGTCTGATGAGCTCTGATGAGGGTGAGCGTGGAACCGTCACCCTCCGGCGGGGCAGCCTGCCCCTGCCTGTTCCGGCGGGTCAAGCGCACGTCGCCAGGTTCGGATCACCGAAGGGCGGGGCCGACCGCCTCGCGGCGGGGTCGCCGACCGGTATCGGGTGCTGCTCCCGTCAGTCGAGGCTGATCCCGAGCTGCTCGGCCGCGTAGCGCTTCAGCCGCTTGTAGTCGACCTTCCCGTTGGGGGCGCGACCGATGGTGTCGATCGGCACGACCCGTTTGGGCGCCTTGTACGAGGCGAGGTGCTGCTTCACCCAGGCGATCAGCTCGTCCTGGTCGAGGGTGGCCCCGTCGCGTGGCTGCACCACGGCGTTGACCGTCTCGCCGAACTTGTCGTCGGGGAGCCCGACCGCCACCGCGTCGAGCACGTCGGGGTGCTTCTTCAGGATCTCCTCGACCTCCTCGGGGAAGACCTTCTCGCCCCCGGTGTTGATGCACACCGATCCCCGACCGAGCAGGGTGAGGGTGCCGTCGGCTTCGACCCGGGCGTAGTCGCCGGGGATCGAATAGGTCTCGCCGTCGATGGTCACGAAGGTCGCGGCTGACTTCTCCGGGTCCTTGTAGTAGCCGATCGGGGTGTAACCGCGGACCGCGACCCGGCCGATCTCTCCGGAGCCGGGTTCGACGTCACGGCCGTCGTCGGTGATGACCCTGGCGTTCTCGCCCAGCACGAACTTCGCGGTCCTGGCTTCGTTGCCCGCGGTGGAGACCGACTGGCCGAGTCCGATCGCCTCCGAGGAGGAGAAGGCGTCGATCAGCATCATGGAGGGGTTGTGCTTGAGCAGCCCCTGCTTGACAGGTTCGCTCCACATCACACCCGACGAGGTGATGAGGAAGAGGCTCGAGAGATCCCAACGCCCGGGGTGGGCGTCGAGCTCGGCCAGGATGGGCTTGGCGAACGCGTCACCCACGATGGTGAGGGCCTGGATCTTCTTGGCTTCGATGGTGTCGAGGATCTCGATCACATCCAGGTGTCGGCTGGTGAGCGTGGTGACCGAGCCGGCGTTCGAGAGCGCGATGAAGGCGGTGAACTGGCCGGTGCCGTGCATCAGCGGGCAGGCCGGGAGCATCTGCAGGCCAGGGCCCTGGATCGACTCGGCGAGCTTGTCGTAGTCCGCAGTGGTCTCGCCGAAGAGCGGGTTCGACGTGGGCAGCACCGCGTGGATGAGGTCGTCTTGGCGCCACATGACGCCCTTGGGCATGCCCGTCGTGCCACCCGTGTACATCATGAGGATCTGGTGGCCGTCACGGCCCCAGGGGGCGACGACCCGCTCGTCGGTGCCCCCTGCCGCGGCCTCCTCGTAGGGAACCGCCCAGTCCGGGCATCCACCGGAGCCGTCGTCCACCCAGAGCCAGGTGCGGACCCTCGGCACCCGATCACGGATCCGCTCGATCCGGTCGCTGAACGTGCCGTGGAACACGACGGCCACCGCGTCGGCGTTGTCCCACAGGTAGACGAGCTCCTCTTCGGCGTAGCGGTAGTTGGTGTTGACCGGCACCAGCCCGGCCTTGAACACGCCGAACATCGACTCCAGGTACTCGGGGCAGTTGTACAGGTACTGGGCGACCTTGTCCTGCTCCGCGGCGCCTGCGTCGAGCAGGGTGCGGGCGATGCCGTTGGCCCGTCGGTCGAACGCCGACCAGCTGATCTCGCGGTCGCCGTGGCGGAGGGCCAAGGCGTCAGGCACCCTCCTCGCGCAAACCTCCCAGATCTCGGCGAAGTTCCAGCCGGGCATCGTTCCCCCTGTGTCTCGGCGGCTGTCGCCGGGCGAGTGTAGGAGGCGCGTCACTGGCGGTCTTCATCGCTGACGATCCGTCAGGACGACGTCGACGGCGGGGGCTGCTCGAGTCGTGCCGCGCGCGCGGTCGTCGCTAACCTCGCCGCCGTGGACTTCGAGCTCCCCGCCGAAGACGACCCCCGCCGGCTGGAGGTGCGCGCCTGGCTGGAGGCTCATCCCAACCCGACGAACCGGGAGCTCGCCGAGTCGGGGTACGTCGCGCCACACTGGCCGAAGCCCTACGGGCTCGACGCGGACCCGATCCATCAGCTCATCATCGATGACGAGCTCGCCCGTGCCGGGGTGCGCCGTCCCTCGAACCAGATCGGTATCGGATGGGCCGGTCCCACGCTGATTCACGCGGGCACGCAGGCCCAGAAAGACCGCTACCTCCTCCCGCTGCTCGCCGCCGAGGAGATCTGGTGCCAGCTCTTCAGCGAGCCGGACGCGGGAAGCGATCTGGCGAACCTGTCGACCCGGGCCGAGCGTGACGGCGACGTCTACGTGGTCAACGGGCAGAAGATCTGGACGTCGTTCGGTCACGTGGCCCACTTCGGGATCCTGATCGCCCGCACGAACCCCGATGTGCCCAAGCACAAGGGCATCTCCTACTTCATCTGCCCGATGGACACACCCGGCATCGAGGTCCGTCCCATCGTGGAGATGACCGGGGCCCACACCTTCAACGAGGTGTTCTTCACCGACGTGCGGATCCCGGCGGAGAACCTGGTCGGCGAGGAGAACGAAGGGTGGTCGCTGGCCAAGGTCACGCTCGGCAACGAGCGGGTATCACTCTCCGGTGGGGGTGCGCTCTGGGGGCTTGGGCCGTCAGCAGCCGACCTGTTGGAGCTGATCCGCTCCGAGGGCGGTCTCGATGACCCGGTGCTTCGACAGCGAGCGGCGCAGCTGCACATCGAGTCCGAGATCCTGCGGCTGATCCGGTTGCGGACCGTCACCGCGGCGATCAAGGGGGAGCCCCCCGGCCCGGAGGCGAGCGTGCGCAAGGTCCTCGCCGACGAGCACGGCCAGCGCATCATGGCGCTGGCGAAGGATCTCTGCGGCGCCGAGGGCATGCTCTCGGAGGGCTCAGCGCTCGGCGGGCAGGCCGCTTTCTGGCACTACGGGTTCCTGTTCAGCCAGGCGCTGACGATCGGCGGAGGCACCGGCGACGTCCAGCGCAACATCATCGCCGAGCGGGTGCTCGGACTCCCGCACGACATCGACGTCGAGGCCGGCTTGACCTGGGCCGAGGCACGGGCCGCGGCCGCCGCCTCGGCCCGCTGACGACGAAAGGATGATCCCGACGATGGCCTCCGTCACGAAGGACCAGGTCTTCAAGCGGCACCAGAAGGTGGTAGCAGCGGTCGATCTGCCGGGCGTGCCGGCCGGCACGCCGGGGAGGGTCCTCTACGTCGCCGGTCTGACCTGGATCCGCTACCACGTGGCGTTCGACAACGGCCGGGTCCTCAGCTCGCTGGACGCCACGCAGCTCATGGCTCGCGAGGACTGGGAGCGCAAGCAGTACGAGGAGCGCCTCGCTGCCCGCCGGGCCGCCTCGGGTTCGGTCGCGGCCTGATCGCACTGCCGGCGGTTCGCGCCGGCCTGCCACGCACTGGGAGAACACGATGAAGATCGGGATGCAGCTTGACTACTCGGGAGGCTTCAAGCAGTCCGCACAGCGGGTGGTCGAGTACGAGCGGGCGGGTCTCGACGTCGCGTGGGTCGCGGAGGCCTACGGGTTCGACGCGGTGAGCTTCATGGGCTATCTGGCGCACGCCACGGAACGGGTCCAGATCGCGTCGGGGATCCTGCCCATCTACACCCGCACCCCGACCCTGCTGGCGATGACCGCAGCCGGCATCGACGCGATGTCCGATGGCCGCTGCATCCTCGGTTTGGGCGCCTCCGGACCGCAGGTGATCGAGGGATGGCATGGAGTGCCCTACGACGCCCCGCTGGGGCGCACGCGGGAGATCATCGACATCTGCCGGCTGGTGTGGAGGCGCGAGGAGCGCGTGACCTACGAGGGCCGCTTCTACCGGTTGCCGCTTCCACCTGAGCAGGGCACCGGTCTCGGCAAGCCGCTGAAGATCATCGCTCGCCCCGTGCGACCCGCCATCCCGATCTACGTGGCCTCGCTCGGCCCGAAGAACGTGACCATGACTGCAGAGGTGGCCGACGGCTGGTTGCCGATCTTCTTCATCCCCGAGAAGGCCGGGATGGTCTGGGGTGACGATCTGAAGGCCGGCTTCGCCAAGCGCTCGCCGGAGCTCGGGCCACTCGAGATCGCCGCCGGGGGGATGGTGGCCATCACCGACGATCCGGAGCCGATCCTCGACATGGGGCGAGCGATGGCCGCGCTCTACATCGGTGGGATGGGCGCTCGCGACCGCAACTTCTACAACCAGCTCGCCTGCCGCTACGGCTACGAGGCCGAGGCCCGGGAGATCCAGGACCTGTATCTCGACGGCAAGAAGGCGGAGGCGGCGGCGAAGGTCCCGAGGGAGTTCCTGGAGCTGACGAACCTGGTCGGCCCCGAGGGATGGGTGCGTGAGCGGGTCGAAGCGTTCCGGGAGGCCGGGGTCACCTGCTTGAACATCGTCCCGATCGATCCGAACCCCACCGCACTGATCGAGAAGATCAAGACCTGGGTCGCCTGACCGGCGGCTCCCGGGCGGCGCCGTGGCGCGTCTCGCGCCCCGCTGGCCCGTCGGCGGCGGGTCGGCTCGTGCGGCCCCACAGACCCGCAGAGCTGCCCGCGGACTCCCAGGCCCGGCCAGCGGAGCGCGCCGATCAGCGGAGGGCGGCTATCCGGTCGATGACGGCCTCGGCCTCGGCGACGATCGCGCGCACGAGGTCACCGGCGGGCACCAGCTCGGTGATGGCGCCGACGCCCTGGCCCGCGGGGTAGAACTCCCGTTCGGGATCCACGGCCGCGGGGTCCGCTTCGTCGCCTTCGCCGAGATGGTTCGCGCCGTCCTGCCAGGACCGGATGAACTGCGCGGGGAAGGGCTGGAGCTCCTCGGGGTGCTCCTCCCAGTAGCGGGTGTAGGCGTTCGCCACCACCCGGCAGGTCTTGCCCGTGTAGCCACGGGAGACCGTGGTGCCGTCCTCTGCGGTTCGCAGGAGGGTCTGCTTGTAACCAGGGGTGGCTCGGGCCTCGTGGGTGGCGATGAAGCGAGTGCCGATCCACACCCCGTCCGCGCCGAGGGAGAGCGCAGCGGCCAGGCCCCGACCGTCGAAGATGCCGCCCGCAGCGACGACCGGCACTCGGTCGCCGACTGCGTCGACGATCTGGGGCACGAGCGCCATGGTGGCGACCTGCCCGGTGTGGCCGCCTGCCTCGGTGCCCTGGGCGACGACGAGGTCACAGCCCGCTTCGACCGCCGCGACCGCGTGGCGGACCTTGCCGCACATGTTCACCACCAGGACGTTGTGCTCGTGGCACAGGTCGATGGCGTCGCGCGGCACGCCGAGGCCGGCGACGAAGACTCGTGCCCCGTGGTCGATGATGGCCTGTACCTGTGCCACCAGATCACCGGGTGAGGCGGTGAGCAGGTCCACGCCGAAGGGCTTGTCGGTCAGGGCCTTGGTGGCTTCGATCTCTTCCACCATCCGGTCGAAGCCCATGGCGGAGGCGCCGAGGCACCCGAAGCCACCGGCGTTCGAGACCGCGGCGACCAGCTCGTGGTAGCTGACGCCACCCATGCCGGCGAGCATCACGGGGTGCTCGATCTCGAGGACGTCGGTCAACCGTGTGCGCATCGGCCGATCGGAGCACAGACTTGACCAATCGGTCAAGAACGGGGGCGGGGCGCTGGTGCTCGCGCCGTTTGAAGTCGTGGTTCGACCACGCGGCGGCCGCGCCGGCGGTGTCGATGGCTGAGGCCACCACCCCGCTCTTGCTCGTCCTCGACCAACGCTCGGTGCGCCCCCAAGGCCACAGCCTACGACCGGCTGCGGAAGGCCCCCGGTCCGGAGAACATCCCA